>NZ_BDQK01000017.1:0-300000 GCF_003864295.1 Aphanothece sacrum FPU1
AACGGGGTCTGCTCCTAGCTTGACCCTTGAGGCCACCAACCCCTTCGGACTGACGGATGTAGCGGATTATGCTACCCCCACCTTTGCTGATATCGATGGGGATGGGGACTTGGATGCTTTTGTGGGTGAATTGTTCGGCAATACCATATTCTACCGCAACACGGGAACGGGGTCTGCTCCCAGCTTCACCCTTGAGGCCACCAACCCCTTCGGACTGACGGATGTGGGGTATTTGGCTACACCCACCTTTGCCGATATCGATGGGGATGGGGACTTGGATGCTTTTGTGGGTACTGTTGAAGGCAATACCCTGTTCTTCGAGAATATTGCCCCTACTACCCCAGTTAATAATGCCCCCACAGGTTCACCCACTGCCACTTTAAGCAACACGAATGAAGATACACCTATCACGATTACAGCAGCTGACTTATTAGCCGGGTTTAGCGATGTAGATGCTGGTGATACCTTATCCGTAGTCGGTTTAACTTCCAATAACGGCACTTTAGTTGATAACGGTAATGGGACTTATACTTTCACCCCAACTGCTAACTTTAATGGTGCAGTTAATCTAACCTACGGTGTGAGTGATGGTACGGCAACCTTAGCCGGTCAAAGTCAAACCTTCTCTGTAACGCCCGTTAATGATGCTCCTGTTGGTTCACCAACTGCTACTTTAAGCAACACGGCTGAAGATACAGCCATTATCATCAATACGGCTGACTTATTAGCCGGTTTTAGCGATGTAGATGGTGATAACCTCTCATTTGTTAACTTAACTGCTGATAACGGTGCATTGGTAGACAACTTTGATGGGACTTATACCTTCACCCCAACTGCTAACTTTAATGGTACTGTCACCCTTACCTACGGTGTAACTGATGGTACAGTAACCTTAGCCGGTCAAAGCCAAACCTTCTCCGTGACTGCGGTTAATGATGCACCAACAGGTGATACCATATTCAAGTCTTCTCAAACCAACCCCTTGGGACTGACAAATGTGGGGTTTCGTGCTGCCCCCACCTTTGCCGATATCGATGGGGATGGGGACTTGGATGCTTTTGTGGGTGAATTGTTAGGCAATACCATATTCTACCGCAACACGGGAACGGGGTCTGCTCCCAGCTTCACCCTTGAGGCCACCAACCCCTTCGGACTGACGGATGTGGGGTATTTGGCTACACCCACCTTTGCCGATATCGATGGGGATGGGGACTTGGATGCTTTTGTGGGTGAGCGTTTCGGCAATACCGTGTTCTACCGCAACACGGGAACGGGGTCTGCTCCCAGCTTCACCCTTGAGGCCACCAACCCCTTCGGACTGACGGATGTAGTGGGTTATTCTACCCCCACCTTTGCTGATATCGATGGGGATGGGGACTTGGATGCTTTTGTGGGTGAATTGTTAGGCAATACCGTGTTCTACCGCAACACGGGAACGGGGTCTGCTCCCAGCTTCACCCTTGAGGCCACCAACCCCTTCGGACTGACGGATGTGGGGTATGTGGCTACACCCACCTTTGCTGATATCGATGGGGATGGGGACTTGGATGCTTTTGTGGGTGAGCGTTTCGGCAATACGACATTCTACCGCAACACGGGAACGGGGTCTGCTCCCAGCTTCACCCTTGAGGCCACCAACCCCTTCGGACTGACGGATGTGGGGTATGTGGCTACACCCACCTTTGCCGATATCGATGGGGATGGGGACTTGGATGCTTTTGTGGGTGAGCGTTTCGGCAATACCCTGTTCTTCGAGAATATATCGGGTGTTAAAGCTACTTTAAGCGATACTGCTGAAGATACAGCCATTATCATTTATGCGGCTGACTTATTAGCCGGGTTTAGCGATGTAGATGGTGATACCTTATCCGTAGTCGGTTTAACTTCCAATAACGGCACTTTAGTTGATAACGGTAATGGGACTTATACCTTCACCCCAACTGCTAACTTTAATGGTACTGTCACCCTTACCTACGGTGTAACTGATGGTACAGTAACCTTAGCCGGTCAAAGCCAAACCTTCTCTGTAACCCCCGTTAATGATGCTCCTGTTGGTTCACCAACTGCCACTTTAAGCAATACGGCTGAAGATACAGCTATCACGATTACAGCAGCTAACTTATTAGCAGGGTTTAGCGATGTAGAGGGTGATACCATCTCAGTTGTTAACTTAACTGCTGATAACGGTGCATTGGTAGACAACTTTGATGGGACTTATACCTTCACCCCAACTGCTAACTTTAATGGTACTGTCACCCTTACCTACGGTGTAACTGATGGTACGGCAACCTTAGCCGGTCAAACCCAAACCTTCTCTGTGACTGCGGTTAATGATGCACCAACAGGTGATCCCATATTCAATTCTCCCCAAACCAACCCCTTCGGACTGACGGATGTGGGGTATAATTCTGCACCCACCTTTGCCGATATCGATGGGGATGGGGACTTGGATGCTTTTGTGGGGGAAAGATACGGCAATACCGTGTTCTACCGCAACACGGGAACGGGGTCTGCTCCCAGCTTCACCCTTGAGGCCACCAACCCCTTCGGACTGACGGATGTGGGGAATAATTCTGCACCCACCTTTGCCGATATCGATGGGGATGGGGACTTGGATGCTTTTGTGGGTGAATTGTTCGGCAATACCCGGTTCTACCGCAACACGGGAACGGGGTCTGCTCCCAGCTTCACCCTTGAGGCCACCAACCCCTTCGGACTGACGGATGTGGGGAATAATTCTGCACCCACCTTTGCGGATATCGATGGGGATGGGGACTTCGATGCTTTTGTGGGGAACTCATACGGCAATACTATATTCTACCGCAACACGGGAACGGGGTCTGCTCCCAACTTCACTCTTGAGGCCACCAACCCCTTCGGACTGACGGATGTGGGGATTTTGGCTAAACCCACCTTTGCGGATATCGATGGGGATGGGGATTTGGATGCTTTTGTGGGTGAATTGTTCGGCAATACTATATTCTACCGCAACACGGGAACGGGGTCTGCTCCCAACTTCACCCTTGAGGCCACCAACCCCTTCGGACTGACGGATGTGGGGTATGTGGCTACACCCACCTTTGCCGATATCGATGGGGATGGGGACTTGGATGCTTTTGTGGGTGAAACGTTCGGCAATACCCTGTTCTTCGAGAATATATCGGGTGTTAAAGCTACTTTAAGCGATACTGCTGAAGATACAGCCATTATCATTTATGCGGCTGACTTATTAGCAGGGTTTAGCGATTTAGATGGTGATACCTTATCCGTAGTCGGTTTAACTTCCAATAACGGCACTTTAGTTGATAACGGTAATGGGACTTATACTTTCACCCCAACTGCTAACTTTAATGGTACTGTCACCCTTACCTACGGTGTGAGTGATGGTACGGCAACCTTAGCCGGTCAAAGCCAAACCTTCTCTGTAACGCCCGTTAATGATGCTCCTGTTGGTTCACCAACTGCTACTTTAAGCAATACGGCTGAAGATACACCTATCACGATTACAGCAGCTAACTTATTAGCAGGGTTTAGCGATGTAGATAGTGATACCTTATCCGTAGTCGGTTTAACTTCCAATAACGGTGCATTAGTCAACAACGGTAATGGGACTTATACTTTCACCCCAACTGTTAACTTTAATGGTACTGTCACCCTTACCTACGGTGTGAGTGATGGTACGGCAACCTTAGCCGGTCAAAGCCAAACCTTCTCTGTAACGCCCGTTAATGATGCTCCTGTTGGTTCACCAACTGCTACTTTAAGCAATACGGCTGAAGATACACCTATCACGATTACAGCAGCTAACTTATTAGCAGGGTTTAGCGATGTAGATGGTAATACCATCTCAGTTGTTAACTTAACTGCCAATAACGGTGCATTAGTCAACAACGGTAATGGGACTTATACTTTCACCCCAACTGCTAACTTTAATGGTGCAGTTAATCTAACCTACGGTGTGAGTGATGGTACGGCAACCTTAGCCGGTCAAAGTCAAACCTTCTCTGTAACGCCCGTTAATGATGCTCCTGTAGGTTCACCAACTGCTACTTTAAGCAATACGGCTGAAGATACACCTATCACGATTACAGCAGCTAACTTATTAGCAGGGTTTAGCGATGTAGATGGTAATACCATCTCAGTTGTTAACTTAACTGCCAATAACGGTGCATTAGTCAACAACGGTAATGGGACTTATACTTTCACCCCAACTGCTAACTTTAATGGTGCAGTTAATCTAACCTACGGTGTAACTGATGGTACGGCAACTTTAGCTGGTCAAAGCCAAACCTTCTCTGTAACACCCGTTAATGATGCTCCTGTTGGTGTTAACGACACTGCTACCACTGCCTTCAATACTGCCGTCACTATCCAAGCTAGTACCCTACTGGCTAATGATACCGATGTTGATAACAGCGTCTTGAGTATCACTGGTGTCAGTGGTGTCACTAACGGCACTGCGGTACTTAACAATAATGGCACTGTCAGCAACACCGCAGATGATTATATTGTCTTTACCCCAACTACTGGATTCAGTGGTAATGCCAGCTTTAACTACACCCTCAGTGATGGTAGTTTGACTGGTACTGCTGCCGTTACGGTGGCTGTCGGTAGCAGCATTACAGGTACTAACCAATCAGATAACCTGGTTGGTGGCAATGGTAACGATATCCTCAACGGTGGCAATGGTAACGATACCATCTACGGTGGTAATGGTAACGATATCCTCGACGGCGGTAATAGCAACGATACCCTCTATGGTGGTAGCGGCAACGATACCCTCTTAGGCGGTAATGGTGACGACCTGTTGTATGGGGATGGCTTCTTAAATGGCGGTATTGGCAACGATGTCCTCAACGGCGATAATGGCAAAGATACCCTTTATGGTGGTCTTGGCAGTGATACCCTCACCGGTGGCAACGCTCAAGATGTATTTGCCTATACTGGTGGGGATGGTTCTGATACCATTACTGACTTCGTTAAGGGTCAAGATAAAATCGGACTGTATAACGGTTTGAGCTTCGGGCAACTGAATTTCTCAGGAAACACTATTCGGGTGGCTTCCACTAATGAAATTTTGGCAACCCTGACTGGTATTAATACCACGACCCTAACTGCGGCCGATTTCGTCAACATCTAGGATTACAGGCTGTTCTGGTTCTTGGTGGGGCATAGATTTTGCCTCACCCTGAGCCGTATTTCTGTACCCGTGATGTGTCCTACTCAAATCTTGCACCTGATAAGCTGTTAAGCATATAAATTGCTAGTTGAGATTGCAGGGAAGCGCCGGAGCAAAGGGAGCACCGGAGAAGGAGTTTAAGCTTTTGTACTAAACAACTAAATACCCTGTTTAAATGCGTCTTAGCTTATCAAAAACCCGATTTAACCCTGTAGGGGCATAGCATTAACAAATTCTAACAAAAATGTTTGATAAACCCACCCTCCCCTGTTAAATTAATTTGCTTTAACTGCTTAACTCTCAGGGTTTAGAATGTCTAAATGCCTTAATAGTAAAGGGTTTCAGACAATTTCCTAAAAAAACTTGCCAGAATAAGGACTTTTATTGTACAATTGATGATTGTGACCCCATTTGGAGAGGTGGCCGAGCGGTTGAAGGCGCAGCACTGGAAATGCTGTTTAGGGGTAACTTTAACGAGGGTTCGAATCCCTCCCTCTCCGTTAAACTAGATTATACAAGCCTTTGAGCCATTATGAATTCATAATGGCTTTTGAAGATCGGTCTACAGATTGGTTGAAAGGTAAACCCTATAATAATCAAATACATGGCAATATAAATATGGTTAATATATATTAGCTAACGTAAGTGATTCTTCTCTACAAGTTTAATATAATTGTAATGATAATCAATTAATTAAGATTTTCTTGAGCTTCTTTGGCTACTTGTTCAATAGGATCTTTTGTTAATTCTTTGAGAGTTTTTTGTGCTTCTTCTCCCCCTAATCTTCCTAATGCTTGAACCAGTCGATAACGAATTTGCCAGTCTTCATCATTGACCAATTTAACGAGTATGGGAAGACATTGAGCATCGCCTAATTCACCTAAAGCACTAACCGCAGCAATTCTTACTAAATCATTATCAGATTGTAACGCTTCTTGGAGTAATTCAATCCCTCTGGGTTCTCCTAATTCTCCTAAGGTAGCAATGATACTTAATTGTAATAACCAATTAGATGTTTGATAATAAATTTCTCGCAAATCGTCATAAGCTTGAGTTAATTTTAAACCACCAATAGCATCTGCGGCCGCCCCTTTGACATCATTGTCGGGATCATTTAGTAAGCGATCGCGTAATAACTTTAAAGCGATGACTAAATCTTGTTTTCCCAAGGGATCTAACTGACTGACGGCCGCATAGCGTACTCGTTCATTAGTATCGTTGACTAAGGGTTGAATCAGGGTAAATGCCACTTGTGGATCAATGCGACGCAATAAATTGACCCCTTGGAGGCGATCGCCAAAATCACTAGAATTAAGCAGGGGTTGTAATGATTCGGAGGTAATAGTCATGCTTAAGTATCTTTAAAGGTACGATTGCTTATTATATCTTGGTTGGTCTCTTAGTAAAATTAAAGTTAAGATTGAGACAAAAGTAACTAGGCGATAATAATGAATGAAAATCCTCAAAATCACCCAAACTCTTCAGAAAAAAGTGAGGTCTACAATGAGATCCAACGTCAGCAAGATTTACAATTACAACAAGAAGAACTCAGACTCAGACAAGAAGAACAGCGACTCGAAAAAGCTAGACGGAATATGATCGTTAGCCGTCTTTTAGGGGGGATATATTTTTTAGTTTCCGCCTTAGAAATTCTCTTATTACTACGCTTTCTCTTACGATTAGCAGCAGCGAATCCTGATAATTTATTGTCTCAAATAATTTACAGTTGGTCAAACGTATTTATTGGGCCTTTTATTAATCTTTTTGGGGAACCTTCTATGAATGATCATGTCATCGAAACGAATACCATTGCTGCTATGATTATTTATGGACTATTAGGTGTATTAGGGGGACGAATTATTGAAATTTGGCGAGATAAATAATAGACTCAACTGGGATAATCACAAATCAAACAACACGAGGAGAACATCAACGATAGATTGCATCATTAATTGTGACTCGAAAAAACTCACTTAACGATCCATTTCTATTGAGACGAAACTTATTTAAACGCTTTGATCAAAGCCTCAAACTCCACTCGCAGTGATTTGTCATGAGCCGAGATGGGCGGAATCTGGTAATCTATACTTAAAAATTGATAGACTGCTATCTGAGCAGCCCGCACCGAATACTCGACCGTAAAGACGACATCATCAGGAATTTCGACAAACTGGCTGATAAAAGCGAGGTTTTTCGAGCTATGAGGAATCGGCAAGGGTCGATCCATTGGTAAACGAGGCATAAACATACTGGTAATGTAGGGCATTCTGCAAGGAATACAATTAGCCGATTCCACCACATCAAAATCAAATCGCAAATGACCACAGAGTTCTCGAAGAATTTCTTCACCGTTGCAGTCGCTCATCGGTTTAGCGACAAAATTACCCACTTTATCGGGAAAAAGGGCATATCCCCAAAAGACCTGAATATCGGCCGGCTGATTGATAAAATGTGGTTGATGTGCTAACACGATGGACATTAGCCAATTTGAGTCTTTAAAGGTGACGAGTCCGCCAGTTCCGGGTTGATTGCCACTAAATTTGATGATTTTGTCGAAGAATGAGGGGGTTTTAAGGGTGACAGTGAAAGATTCCCAGCAAGACTCAGCAATACTGCTGTTAAACGCCGAAGGATTCCCGAAATCTGGGTTTTCGGCTGCCAGTTTTTCCCACAAACTCCAACTTTTGCAATGCTGTTTGGTCAGCTTTTTGGGTGCATTCGTCATTGACCCCAAACTTGAAGCATCGGTCATAGAACCGTTTTGCAAAAAAACAAAATCCCCATCTTTAACCGAGAGGGTTTTACTTTGACCATTCTGCTGATATTGAATACCTGTCACAACTAACTTACCTTTTTCCTTGTTGTGATCAAGATCCGTCACCTGACAATCTAGGATAAAATGGACATCTTGGGCTGCCAGCCAACTCTGGAGCGGTAGAACTAAAGAATCATACTGATTATAGATGGTTCGCTTAACTCCCGCGAGGGTTTCAATGCGAGAGAATTCGAGCATAAAACGATGCAAATAACGCTTGAATTCAACGGCACTATGCCAGGGCTGGAAAGCAAAGGTAGTAGACCACATATACCAGAATTCTGTCTCGAAAAATTCAGGGGAAAGCCAATCTGTGATACAACTAGCCCCCAATTCATCCTCATTAGCAAGGCTTAGTTTGAGCAATTCTAGACGATTTTGCCGAGAAAAGCCCATTGAACTCACAGCTACTTTTGCCCTGCGACTATCAACCAGACGCGCCAGACAATTTGACTGGTGCTGCTCATTAAAATCCATTGTTTCGTCAAATACCGTTTTACCCGGTGAATTTAGAGAGGGGATGGACTTGAAAAGCTCCCAAGTACATTCGTAATTGTCGGTCGTCAACATCCGTCCCCCCCGCATGGAATAACCGTCTACAGGGTTTCCTATTCCGTCTAAACTTCCCCCCAGTATAGGCTTTGCTTCTAGGACAAAAATATTTTCGCCCCTGAGGCCACCGTCTCGAATCATGAAGGCTGCGGCGGCTAAAGAGCCGATACCACCACCCAACAAATAGGCATTAGATTTCTGATTCATGTCAATTAATTCTCCAATGAGTTTGGTTTAATAATGTTTTACTTGTCTTACGATATGGTCTGTTAGTGTTTGAAATCAAGAATATTCAAGGGTTTAAATATTGTTAGAATTGTCTCAATTGTGATAAAAATTTAGACTGCATGATCACATTACTGCCAGAGGAAAACCTTGGCCTCATATTCTGACAAATCAGTCATGATATTGTTATCATCAGTCTCCACCTCATAATTATGTGTCCATTCATGCCAAGTACCATTAGCAGGAAAATTCGTCACTCGATAACCGGCCAAGAAATTATCTGAGAAATTGGCAATAACCACTATGCGCGAACCTTCTTCATTCCAACGGCAATAGGCCAGCACTTGCGTCTCTGGATCTTCGTGAAAAAAGTCGATGTTTTCATGGTAAAAGGCATGATTATTCTTCCGTAAATCAACCAAACCCTTATAGTATTCAAACAGGCTGTGATTGGAATCATTATCTAATAAACTCCAGTCAATTTTAGCTTGTTCAATGGTTTTAGACTTATATTCCCCAAATTCTTCACCCATCCAGATCATGGGTACACCAATAGCCGTCATCATGAGTGCGGCTCCGAGTTTAGCTCGTTTAAAAGCCGAATCATCAAATATCCCTCGATTGGCAAATTCCGTCATTAAATGATTATGGTCATGATTCGTCAGATAGTTGACTACATTGGTAACACCCATAAACCCCTGACGTTTGCAGTCTAGTACATTTTTAAGTTCCTCAATGTCAAAGCGATCGCCACACAAATGGGCGACAATGCAATGATAAAAACTTTCATGCCAGCAACCATCCATAGGACCATCAAAACCAGTAATGCTGCTATCTTCAGGAACATATTCGGCAATATTGTAGAATGGCTTAGAACCGGCCACAAGTTTTGTTTCTTCAACAATCCAGTGCATGAAATCATAATTACCAATTTGTCGAGCAGCATCGTAACGAATACCGTCAGTGTGATACTCCTCAATCCAAAAACGCACATTATCACCGATAAATTTACGAGCCGGATAAGTACCTAATTTTTCGTCGTAATGTTCGTAATTGAATTCTGGTCCCCAACTATATTCGGGATCTTTAGGCTGATGACAATACCAGTAATCGTGATCAATCTGAGTCAGGGGACTAGCAGATTCTGAGTGATTATAAATGCTGTCGATTAACACGCGAATCCCTCTAGCATGACATTCATCAATCAGGTGTTTAAGATCTGCGGTGGAACCATAACTGGTTTCTGCGGCAAAGAAATGGCAAGGATTGTAACCCCAACTATACTCACCAGGAAACTCTTGTAAAGGCATGAGTTCGATGGCATTAATTCCCAAATCACAGAGATAATCGAGTTTTTCGAGAGCGTGTTTAAATTTTCCTCGCCGATTCTGATCGGGTTCACCCCCCGAAAAGTCGGCAATGTGCATCTCATAAATCACTAAAGCATGATCCGGAGGCAAGGGTTTGTCATCGTGTTGCCAAACGTAAGTATCAACAATGGGTTGGCCATTTTTAATCCGCAGAACACCATTTTGAGTTGAACGATCAACATCAGTGGCATAAGGATCAACAATATCTACCCATTGATCGGGTTCCAAAAACCAGCTTTTTGACTGAACTCGAAATTTATATTGATAAATACCGTCTGTTAGTTCAACTTTAGTTTTGAAGTTGCCTTGATCATCTTTTTCCATGGGGATTTCTTCCCAGTTAGAAAATGAACCAATCAATGAGACTGCCTTATTATAGGGAGCAAACAATTCAAATTCAATTGGGTTTATCATATTTTTCATTCTTCAAAAGAAGACGTTCTCCAAATATTTGTTAACTAGTAAATCTACCTTGTCCGACTAATTAGCTTATTTACAAGGCAATTTTTAGCTTGCAAATAAGCCAAAATGCTTATTAAATGCGTCGTTTGAGAAGTAGGTTATAGACAATACCAATCAGCACCAAAACCAAAAGAATGTGGATTAAACTACCACCAATGTGAATGGAGAATCCTAATAACCAGAAGACGAAAAGTATAACAACTGCAGTCCAAACGAGATCAAACATAATTTACTTTTCTGTTCAGATAAAAGTGATTTAGATGTTATTTAATCGAGCTTTAATTAAAGATGCCTTGAACACCCTCTTTCACATCTTCTACTGCATTACGAACTTGACTTTCGGTTTGTTTAGCTTTTCCAGCAAATTGATCTGCACGATTCCCTGTAATATTACCTTTCGTTTCTTGAACTTTGCCTTCAATGTTTTTGGTAACAGCTTTTGCTCTCCCTTGTAACTGCATTTTGTCTTTCACATCTTCTGCTGTATTACGAGCCTGACTTTCAATTTGTTTGGCTTTTCCCATCATCTGATTTTTGGGATCACCAGTGATATTGCCTACTGCTTCTTGAGTTTTACCTTCAATATTTTTGGCTGTTGCTTTTGCTTTTCCGAATCCCCATATAGCTATTAGTTGAGTATCAGATGGACTGATAGATGAGATGGAAGAAGTTCCTGCCCAACTATTCGTAGTTCCAAAATCAAAAGCTATAGTAATTGCCAACATTATAGTTAAAATTATGGTGACAAAAAATAGACGGATCTGTGTAAAAGAAATCATTTGTTTAAGCTCCAAAAAAGAATTTGATATATCAATGATAATTTACAAAGAATCATATTTTGAACAGTCTAAATTATCAAGATTATTGAAGGAAGAAAAGGTAAAAGAAAAAAGCATTATTATTCATCTTTTACCCCTTCCCCTTGGCTTTGTATCTAATTAAATTACAAAGGTCTAATTATTGCTCAGCAATGGTGTATGCGAAGTATTTTTTGACAGAAGTGTAAGAAATAATTGACTAATCAACTATTTTTTTTGCTTCATCTTTTACATCTTCGATAGTGTGACGAACCCTTGCCTCTACCTGTTTTTGCTTACCCTCTGACTGAGTTTTGGGATCGCCAGTGAGATCCCCTGCTGCTTCTTGAAGTTTGCCTTCAATATTTTTGGCGGTTGCCTTAACTCTATCTTTTAGACTCATGATTTACTCCTGATTGAATTAATTGAATTTGAGGTTTTAGGAATGTCCTAACCGTTCCTGCGGTGCTAAGCTTAGACGCATTTAGTTTGTCTCATTGGGTTAGCCACAGCAAGGGTTTGTGATGTGGAAAAATGCAGGTTAAATGCGTCTAAGCTTATATCATTGAAGATTTCAGCTATTGCTAGTTACAGAGGAAGAATGACTTGAAATAAATGAGTTTTGATTGAGACAAGCGAGTTTTATTTATAAACGGGTTTGTTGAGAGCTTGATCTCATTTAACGATCGCCCAAACTGCATGGATGCTGCCTGGAATCCAACCGAGTAAGGTCAGCGCAATATTGATAAACAATGTTGAACCAACCCCAAAGGCCAGGAAAACACCGACAGGCGGAATCAGAATGCCAAGGGCTATATGCAGTAATTTCATCGTTTTAAATCCTCTGTGTCACGGCAGTGGCAAAGCCGTCTTGGCCCTCGCCGTGACAAATGACCTGCTAGTCAATAATCTTTTTGACATCATCTTTGACATCTTCTACAGTGTGACGAACCCTTGCCTCTGCCTGTTTTTCCTTGCCTTCTGACTGAGCTTTGGGATCGCCTGTTAGATTGCCTGCTGCTTCTTGAACTTTGCCTTCAATATTTTTGGCAGTTGCTTTGGCTCTATCTTTTAAACTCATGATGTGTTCCTTATTGAATTGTTTATTGAATTGTTTATTGAATTTATTGAATTTAAGGACTATTTACATAAGTCCTCTTAACAACTTTTTTCATGTTTTTATTATAACACATAAATTACTGATTTTACCAAATAATTTACAATAAGCAATAAATTTTTGAAAAAGAGAATATATTAATATTATGTTTAATAAAAGCTTAATATTAAGTTAATCTTTGGCAATTTTTCTGGCTTTTTTAGTTAAATTTTGTGGCAGGCCGCATCTTGCCTGTAAGATACTAAATACCAAGTTTCTTCTCATAATCGGGATCTTGAGTGCCGAGTAGTTTGTCCCAGAAGGTGAAATATAGACCGTAATGTAGGGTGTACTTGAGATGATGAATGGAATGATGGGCCGGCCCAATAAACCACTTACCCAGCCAATGGTGAGGAAATGATAGGGGCAACCGATCAATCCCAAGATGATTTAACACGGCCCAAATCGTCATGGTAGTAAGTACCGCAATTAACGTAATAAAATGAAGTGGGACGACAAAGACGATACCGACCAGAAAAAGCGACTGAACGATCGCTTCTGGTGGGTCAAAAGCAAAAGAAGTCCACGGAGTAGGGCAACGTGAGAGGTGATGTCCCTGATGTAACCAGGGAAATAGTGACGGATGATGAAATAAGCGATGGGTAAAATAGAAATAGGTATCCTGAAGAACTAAAACTGCCCCATAACTTACCCCTAAATACCACAGCCCATACTCTTCAGGATAGCTGTATAAGCGTGTAATACCCCAACCGTACACTGACAACATGAAGGCTGCCACCAGCGCAAACACCCCCGCAGAAAGAATAGAGAGTTTAATATCCCGTTGAATTGATAGCCAAGAAGGAGAATGAATTCGTAAATTGTGCTTAGCAAAAGATTGACCTAATGGCCAATAGAAGAACCAATAAGTCCCCCCCGCTACCAGAAAATACCTTACCAGAATAATCCCAAAAAACGCCATACCGTAAAACAAAAATGAGTGATCTATCACATTATCTCCCATTTCCAATCTTCCAATTCCGGCGTTGCTGAATCAAAAGACCTCTTGCGAAAGTCAAAAATATAATTAATCATCATAAATTTTTCGTCAATTCTTATCCTTATTTCTTATTGTTTATTAATTATTAAGTTACTTTAGCAAGTTGAATCTGTTGCAGTTCCTCTGGTGTGGCAGCAGTACCCGATATAGTCACTTCACCATTTTTTACCTCAACTATCAATTGATAGTTGAATAGGTTATTGTTAAACTTCGTCAAGATTTCCTTAAAGTAAATAAATTAAACATTCAAAATCAACGAATGTCCTAATCAAGGCAAGTTGTCAAATTTTGTATTTTCCTTCACTTAATGCCTATAAGTATAGCATTTTTTTCTACCAGTGTTTAAAATTAATACAAAGCTTAATATAGCGTTTGGTGAATCAGCAACGCCCTTAATTTATTTCCTCGATGTATAATTGCTCAGAGCGTATTCTAAGGAGAAATTAACAATATGACCACTGAATCTCCAATTCCTGTAGTAGTCAATGGTGCGGCTGGTAAAATGGGACGGGAAGTCATTAAAGCCGTCTCTGGGTTGTCTGATATGATGTTAGTGGGGGCCGTTGATCGTAACCCTCAATATCGGGGCCAGGATGTAGGAGAAGTTGCCGGATGTGGCCCCTTAGAAATCCCCATTGTCGATGATCTCCAAAGTATTTTAGTATTAGCTACCCAAGAAAAGGTACAAGGGGTAATGGTAGACTTTACCCATCCTGACGGGGTTTATGAAAATGTGCGAAGTGCGATCGCCTATGGAGTACGTCCAGTCGTCGGGACAACCGGGTTAACCACCGAAAAACTACAAGATTTAGCCGAATTTGCGGAAAAAGCTAGTACAGGATGTTTAGTCATTCCTAATTTTTCTATTGGTATGGTGTTATTACAACAAGCTGCCGTACAAGCGTCTCAATATTTTGATCATGTAGAAATCATTGAACTTCATCATAACCAAAAAGCAGATGCTCCGAGCGGAACAGCCATTAAAACAGCGCAAATGTTATCAGGGTTAGGCAAAACTTATAATCCTGCTTCTGTGGTGGAAAAAGAAACTATTCCAGGGGCAAAAGGGGGTTTAGTTGGGGATAATATTCGTATTCATAGTGTACGTTTACCCGGATTAATTGCCCATCAAGAGGTTATTTTTGGGGCCCAAGGGGAAATTTATACCCTTCGTCATGATACCAGCGATCGCTCTTGTTATATGGCGGGTGTGCTTTTGTGTATTCGCAAAGTAACTCAATTACAATCTTTAGTGTATGGATTAGAAAAAATTCTCTAATTAAACACTCCAAATAGCCTAATAAAAACCTGCGTAGGCAGGTTTTGTTTGTATAGCTCAACCCTTTAGGGTTTGAGCCTATTTTCATCTTACATTACACCGCCCTCACTTTGCGGGGGGAGTAATACCCGTTTTAGTCAATTTTTCCCCTAATTCTCGAATTAGTTGAAAATCGGCTGTATTGAGTTGAGAATTATCCCCTCGGAGGAAATCAAACCCCTGTCGAAATTGATCAGCCTCAGCGTTTATAGGGGCCTCAAAATGACAAGGAATAATCCGTTTAAACCCCCATTTAGCCACTTTATCAGCCCAAGTTAACACTTGTAGAGGCCCGCGATTAAAAATTACCCCTTGTAAAATAGGAGCAACCAATAAACCGTTATTTTGTCCTAGTCGATTAAACGAATTAGTCCATTGTTCCTTCCATTGGAAAGGATACAGCCCAAAATAAGCTTTTTGGGAACGGTCAGGAGCTTTTTTCGCCTCTTGTAAGACAGTATCCCATTGAGGCACTTCTAAGGCTCCAGGACGAAAATAAAGGGCAAATAAGACGATTCTTTGCCATCCCTTACGACGATTTGCCGGGGTATCTTCCATCACCTCTAAAGCATGATCTCTAGCATGAAAAAGTAAGGGATAGGGGTCTATTTGAACACTATTAGGAGGAGTTTCGGATACTTTAATAATAGAGTCAGTGACTAATAAAGTCCGCGATCGCTTGTGAAACAAGGCCACTTCTTCAAAAGGGCCAAGTCCTAAATTAATCGGCCCTAAGATTTCGTAATCAAATTCATCCGCAAAAGGGGCCAGATGACTATTTAAGGGTAAATTCCGAGTACGACCGAAAGGAAACCCCAACCAACTTAAAGGAAGATTAAGAGGGAAACTCCACTGATGAGGGGCCACAAATACTTGTGCTTGGGGGAAACACCGCGCAAAAGGGCCGACAAAAACTTTGTGTTCTATCCCTGAAACCGTAGGTAAAATAATATATTTAACGTCCCCATGTTGAGCTATTAACTCATTCATCAGACGGACACATTCGGGAGTAGGTGCAACAGGTGCATAAACTAGCAGTCCCCCTGACTCTAGCTTAATCACTGTCATGCGAATGGGAACCACTACATAGAGAATGCCTTGTATTTGTTCAAACGTCCAGATACTATCTTCGATGATCTCTTGACGGAGGGTACGTCGTTGACCATAGGGATAGAGGGGAACAACGGGCCAAAAAGGCCAAGATAAATCTCTCGAATGATGGTGTTGTTCTTGTGTGTTATTCCCCATTCTCGTCTCTAGATAATCTCTGTTTAATTTCTAAATATCTTCCAATTGTTGATTAGACTTTGCCTGTGCTATTTTTAATTTTAAGACTCCACTTAATCCGGCCATCCCCAAAACAAAAAAGATAGTTAAGGGTTGAGGTATAGCTGTAAATTCTTGAGAATAGCTGACATTAACTGCTGTGGGATTGATTGAGACTAAATAGTTTTTGTCTATTGACTCAGATGAGACTGTATCTGAAGTATTGTCCGATACTTGGTGATTTTTTAAAGGAAGATTTGAACCGAAAACTAACTGACTCCCTACGGTAAAAAAAAGAGTCGTTGCTAGGGTTAGATTAGCTAAATTATGTGTTAAGTTCATTTGAGGTTAAAACTGTCTTTAAGCCGAATTGTATGTAAGGGTTCAGGGGAAGCCCTGATTCTTTATGAATGCTTTAGATTTAAGCCATCTTGAGGATGACCCAATACTTAAGTATTGGGGTTATAATAAAATATAATGACCTCAAAATCAAGAGATGAAGACTCATATTGTTACAAAATACCCCAAAGTAGAACAAGATTTACAACAAACCCTCCGCTTGGAAGGAATGGGATGTGCTGCTTGTGCAACAAGTATTGAAACAGCGATTAAAAAAGTATCGGGAGTCACAGACTGTCAGGTTAATTTTGCCTTAGAAAGAGCAACAGTAAAGTACTATCCCAATACTACTATTTTAGAAACAATTCAAGAAGCTGTCATCAAGGCAGGTTATCAAGCTTATCTTTTAGAAGATATTGAAGATAACAATAACCTAGATACGGAGAAAAAAACTAGAGAAGCTAAACAAAAGGAACTAACTCACAAAGTTATTTTAGGCACTGTTATTAGTTTAATTTTGGTAAGCGGTTCTCTATCAATGATGACCGGATTGTCTATTGCTTTTGTTCCTCACTGGTTACATAATTCTTGGATACAATTAATACTGAGTTTACCTGTAATTATTTGGTGTGGACAATCTTTTTATACAGGTGGGATAAAAGCTTTAAAACGTCGCACTTCTGATATGAATACTCTAGTTGCATTGGGTACTGGTGCAGCCTTTTTATATTCTATTTTTGCAACTTTATTTCCTAATTTTTTTACTTCTCAAGGATTAAATCCTGATGTTTATTATGAGGCGGCTGTTGTTATTATTACCCTAATTTTATTAGGAAGATTATTAGAAAACAGAGCCAAAGGCAAAACTTCAGAATCAATCCGTAATTTAATGGGATTAAAAGCAAAAACCGCCCGAATTATCAAAAAAGGAGAACCCATCGATATTCCCATTGAAACAGTGCAAATCAATGACATTATTTTAGTGCGTCCAGGTGAGAAAATTCCCGTCGATGGAGAAATAATTCAGGGGTCATCTACTATTGATGAATCGATGATAACAGGAGAATCCATTCCGGTAAAAAAACAACTAGGAGACGAAGTAATTGGAGGAACAATTAATAAAACAGGTAGCTTTCAATTTCAAGCCAAACGGGTAGGCAAACAAACTGTTTTAGCTCAAATTATTAAATTAGTTGAAGAAGCCCAAAATAGTAAAGCCCCTATTCAAAAATTAGCAGATAAGGCGATAAGTTGGTTCGTTCCAGTGGTGCTAATTATTGCTATTATTACCTTTATTATTTGGTTTACTTTAACCAGTAATATAACCCTGGCAATGATCACAACTGTAAGTGTTTTAATTATTGCTTGTCCCTGCGCCTTGGGTTTAGCTACCCCAACTTCTATTATGGTCGGTACAGGAAAAGGTGCCGAAAATGGTATACTAATTAAAGGGGCCGATAGTTTAGAATTAGCTCATAAAATTCGAGCCGTTATTCTAGATAAAACTGGAACCCTTACTCAAGGAAAACCCACTGTTACTAACTATGTTACCCGTCAAGCTATAAGGAATCATAATGAATTAAATCTCTTAAAATTAGCCGCCGCAGTTGAAGAAAATTCTGAACATCCTTTAGCAGAAGCTATTGTCACTTATGCTCAATCTCAAGGCATATTAAATACAGTCAAAACTATACAGGAATTTGCCGCATTAGAAGGTAGAGGAGTGCAAGGAAAAGTTGAGAATAAATTAATACAAATTGGTACTAAACGTTGGCTAGAAAGTTTAAATATTGACACTCAACCTTTACAGTCTCAAGGACAAGAATGGGAAAGTCAGGCTAAAACCACTGCTTGGATGGCAGTTGATGGTCAAATTGAGGGATTATTTGCGATCACAGATGCTCTTAAACCTTCCTCAAAAGAAGCAATTAAAGCCTTAAAAAAACTTGGCTTAGAAGTTATAATGTTAACCGGAGATAATCAAAAAACTGCGGAGGTAATCGCCGATCAAGTAGGAATAAATCAAGTATTTGCAGAAGTTCGTCCCGATCAAAAAGCAGAAATTGTCAAACAAATTCAACAACAATCTAAAATTGTAGCTATGGTAGGAGACGGAATTAATGATGCTCCTGCTTTAGCCCAAGCTGATGTAGGAATTGCTATTGGAACAGGTACTGATGTCGCCATATCTGCTAGTGATATTACCTTAATTTCAGGAGATTTACAAGGCATTGTCACCGCGATTCAATTAAGTCGGGCTACCATGAATAATATTAAGCAAAATTTATTCTTTGCTTTCGTTTATAATATCTTAGGCATTCCCATTGCGGCCGGTATTTTATATCCTGTATTGGGAATTTTACTTAATCCTATGATAGCCGGAGCAGCAATGGCCTTTAGTTCGGTTTCTGTCCTATCCAATGCGTTACGCTTACGTCAGTTTAAACCCATGAACAAAAATAATGTATTCTAGTCCAGTGTAGTTGAAAATTAAGACAATCAAAATGAAGAAAGCTGATCCTTTTTCGGGAAAGTTAAAATTTTCAAACATTTTGATTAATTAAGCTTCTAAATATTACAAAATTGTCTCTAACCGTTCTAATGCTATCCAAAAACCTTCTCCTTCATTTTTATGTCCTTGCCAAATTTCAGGAATAAAAGAAGCATTAGGGGATGTTTTAGCTAAATATTCCGCTAAAGCAGGAAAATCAAGCTCTCCTTCTCCAATTTGTAATCCTTCTCCATCTAACCCTTGTGCATCCGCAATATGAAGATGGGATGTATAAGGGCCTACTCGTTCAATAAACTCCTTAAAGGATAAATTATGATGATTACAAGCTAATTTAGAGTGCGATATATCTAAACAAACTCGATAGCTATTTTCTGAACAAAATTTAGTGATATCATCAGGATCAACAAATAAATTATGATAGCGTTGTCCACCAAAATGCCAAGGAAAGGGCGGCATAGTTTGGGGGATAATTTCGACTCCATCGGCATCTAGTTTAGCTAAACTGTCAAGGAGTAAATCATAAAGTTTTTGACGCTTTATAACAGCTAAAGGTGCATCATTAGTAAATCCCCCAATATTAGTTACAATTAAAGGCCGAGAAGCTTTTTTAAAGAAGGAGATTAAGCTTTGGGTAATATTAATAACTCGTTGTAATTCTTCAATAGAATGTTGACGGTATTCAGCATCAAAAGAACATAAATCAAGAACATGATCTCCCGCAAATAATTCAGGACTATGAACCACAAAATCTAGATCATAAGGCTGATCAAAGTATTCATTAATATTTTGTTCTAAGTCCTTATAACTCAGATGAAATTCTAATAAATCAGGGTTAGATTTGGGCAAAAGTACTTTAAAATCATGGTAGCGTACTGGTAAGCCCCAAGGACGTTTAAACGTATAATTACGGGGTTTAACTTGAGTTTCTTCTAAGTCACTTAAAAAGAAAAAATCACCCGTTTTAAAAGCTCTTTTAGCTCGTTTTCCAATTAATTCTTGTTTGCGGTTGGGTTGTAATCCTTTTCCTGGACTTTTGATCTCAATCATTTCTTGTGTAATCATTTGTCCCTGTTTTAAATTACAGTTAATAATTAAACTTTTGGCCAGGGTTTCTCGATTCATTAATTCTCCCTGACTTAATCTTCTTTCCCCTTGGGTTCCTAACGCTTCTTCAACTTGACGAATACCCTCAATCATAGCTTTAAATTCTTCGGGTAACAAGCTTACTTTATGATCGTTACCTTCCATTGATTTATCTAGGGTAAAATGTTTTTCTATGACTTTAGCACCTTTAGCTACCGCCGCGATCGCTACATTAATTCCTCTTTCATGACCAGAATAACCAATTGGACAATCTCCTAGTTCTTTTAATCTGGTTAAATAGTTAAGATTAACATCTTTAAAAGGGGCAGGATAAGTAGAGTTACAATGGAGTAAAATATACATAGCTCCCAATCTTTGTAACAGTTGCACGGATTCAATAATTTCTGTTTCTGTTGACATTCCCGTGGAGCAAATTAGGGGTTTTCCGGTCTTAACTAATGCTTTAAGTAATTCGTGATTTGTTAAATCAGCAGAAGCTACTTTATAAGCTTTCATACCGTAATTTTCTAGAATATTTAAACTCTCTAAATCCCAAGGAGTACATAGAGGTAAAATTCCTTGCTCTTGACAATAATCAAAAGCTTCTAACATCTCTTGGGGAGATAGTTGAAAACGAGAAAGTAAGTCTAGAGTATACTGAGATCCTAAATCTTCACTAGCATCATTCGCATCCCCTGCATTATGATAAAGTGCTTTTAAACTTCTTAGTTGAAATTTAGCACAATTGGCTCCAGCTTTGACCGCTTCATCAATTAATTTTTTGGCTAATTCTAAACTACCATTATGATTATTACCAATTTCAGCGATAATGAAAGTAGGAGCATCTTTATTAATAATAAATGACCCAATTTGAATTTCATTAGGGCGTTTACGAGCGATCGCTACTAATCTATCATTATGATCAAGTAGGGGAATATATTCAATTTGTTCAGAAAAATAAGTGCGAATTTTTTCGGGATCTTCGTCAAAAGCAGCGTATTTATATTGTTTATTAGAAATAGTCGCAACTGACTGATTCAAATCGATAGTATTTTGTCCAATTAACCACCGTCGAAAATCTCCATCCGTGAGAATTCCTTCTAATACTCCTGATTCAGTTACCGAAAAAATAATACGGCTTTTATTATCACTAATTTTTTGGAGGGCATTAAGGATGCTGTCTTCAGCAAAGATGATGTACTTAGAGAGATTTCTATCAATCAGCATGGGGTTAAACTCTAGCCACGATTTCGCTTTAATCTATTTAATAATATACCATTATTTGGTCACTATTTGTTAGATTTTTTCTATATTTTATCTCATCTAGAAAGGTAACAGATCTTAGTTTTTATTGATTTCTTCTCGCACTCTTTCTAATGGTAAATCTAATGACTCTGCAATAACTTCTAAGGTCAGTCCTAATTTTAACATTCGGGGAATCGATGCTAATTTACTCAATAGTTCTCCTTCCTGTCTACCTTCGTGTCTACCTTCTTGTCTACCTTCCTGTCTACCTTCGTGTCTACCTTCCTGTCTACCTTCTTGTCTGCCTTCGTGTCTACCTTCTTCCAACGCTTCTTGATATATTTTTGTTTGTTTCAAATCACTTAAACTAAACATAGCTTCTATTTCCTGACGATTAATACGAGGTAATTTATAAATAAGAACTGTCTCTAATAATTCTAAAAGTTCTTTTTGTTGTTGTTCATCTGTAATTTCTTGACGTACTTGTTCAATGAGAGGAGTAGCAATGTCAATGGCTTGATTTTCTTCACTTACAATCAATTCAATTATAGCAAGTCCTACGGAAGTTTGGGGACGATTTTCTAATTCATTGAGATAAATACGTTCAACTCTCTGAGAATTGAGCAATTCTTGATAACGTTGGCTATTATATGATTCGACTTGACGACTGGGATAAATAATTACTCCTTTCCAGTCAGCAGTTAAAGGGGTTTTACTTAAATAAAGAAAAATTTCACTAAAGAAACGCCCATAAAAATTATTATCATTTTGAAATTGAACTTCCAGAAAGTAGATGGGTTGAGTTGTTATTTTTGGCAAAAACACCCCATCAATACGAAATGCTAATTGTTTGACTTCGACAGAAGAAAACTCATAGAATTTTGCTTCTTCTGGAGTATGATTAATTAGTTCAAAGAAAAAACTAGGAAAAGATTGAAAGAGACGATAAAAAATAGTGTCGGTTTTCACTAGAATAGAGTGTAAATAAAGGGCGCGATCGCTGATCCTTGTGTAAAGACAATTAAGGCTCCTAATAATACTAAAGTAATAATTAAAGGAGCTAACCAATACTTTTTACGCTCGTTTAAAAAGCCCCAAAGATCTTTTAATAAATCAATAAATCCTTCCATTAATAGGGTTTCTCCATGCTAACTTTACTTTTAATTTTACTAGAAACTCTATAAGTCTCTAGATTAAACTCAAATTTACTTGTCATGGGATCTCGATTTAATAATCTCATGATTAAGCCCATCGGCGTTACAACAATAAAGAAAATTATACCTAAAATAATCTGATTATTAACCCAACCTAGCACCTGTCCTACCCTCATCCAATTATAATGAATCGGATCAAGAGATTGGGGAATAAAAATGGCTAAACTACATAAAACTCCACCTATTATCCAGGGAATTAAGGGTAAATGATGACCCCACACTAATGGCAATACTAACCCAAATAATACTGCAATTATCCCTCCAGTTACTAAGCCAAACTCCCGTAAACCTTTTTTGTCTAATTTAGAAATTTCCTCAAACATATTCCTTAAATTTCCTTGTTTTAATCAAGTTCAAATTCATTTTTCCAAGACTCATCTTTTTGCCATTGAGTTTGCTCAGATTTAGCTAATAAATAATTACCTAAAACTAAATAATCCATCTCTGTCCGCATAAAACACCGATGAGCATCTTCTGGGGTACAAACAATTGGTTCTCCTCTAACATTAAAGGAAGTATTAACCAAAACACCACAACCTGTCAAGGCTTCAAATTCCTTAATTAATTTATAGTAACGAGGGTTAGTTTCAGGATGAACAGTTTGCACTCTTGCTGAATAGTCAACATGAGTAATAGCGGGAATTTTTGAGCGCGGAAGCTTTAGTTTTTCGATACCAAATAATTGTTTTTGTTCCTCATTCATAGGCAGATGTAAATCTTCTTTAACCTCAGCGACTAATAACATATAAGGACTCGATGTCTCTAAGTCAAAATAATCAGAAACTCGCTCCAATAAAACCGAAGGTGCAAAGGGGCGAAATGACTCTCGATACTTAATTTTTAAGTTCATGACTGACTGCATTTTCTCATTACGAGGATCACCAATAATTGAGCGATTTCCTAATGCACGGGGGCCAAATTCCATACGACCTTGAAACCATCCAACTACATTACCTTGGCCTAAAATTTGAGCAACTTCTTGTAATAATTGTACTTCTTCTAAATAAGTATAATTTGCTTTGACATCTTTTAAATATTGTTCTATCTCTTCTGACTCAAATTTTGGGCCTAAATAACTTCCTTGCATATGATCAGATGATGAACCTTTACGAGGCTTTTCTAAGTATTGATACCAAACAGATAAAGCTGCTCCAATGGCTCCTCCAGAGTCTCCTGCGGCGGGTTGAATCCAAATATTTTTAAATTTTCCTTCTCTTAAAAGTCGTCCATTAGAGACACAATTTAAGGCTACTCCTCCGGCTAAACAAAGATTCTCTAATCCTAATTCTCGATGGGCAGTATTAGCTAATTTTAAAACAATTTCTTCGGTTACTTTTTGAATAGAAGCCGCAATATTCATCTCTCTTTGAGTTAGCTTGCTTTCGGGTTTACGGGGAGGACTACCAAACAGATTATCAAAATTTTGGTTAGTCATAGTTAACCCAGTCGCATAATTAAAATATTTCATATTAAGACGAAATGTGCCATCATCTTTGAGATCAATTAAATTTTCAAAGATGAGATCAACATATTTAGGTTCTCCATAAGGAGCTAACCCCATTAATTTATATTCTCCCGAATTAACTTTAAATCCGGTATAATAAGTAAAGGCAGAATATAACAACCCTAAAGAGTGAGGAAAATCTATTTCCCATTGAGGAATCATTTGATTTCCTTCCCCTAACCATAAAGAAGTAGTTGCCCATTCTCCCACCGCATCTAAACACAAAATAGCAGCGTTTTCAAAGGGACTAGGAAAGAAAGCAGAAGCAGCATGAGATTGATGATGTTCAGTAAATAATAAAGGAGGAAGTTGAGAGGTTTTACAATTAGCCAATTTAGCTAACTCTTTCTTTAAAACAGTTTTAAGATAAAGTTTTTCTTGTAACCAAGCTGTCATGGCTGTCAGAAAAGAATGAAACCCTTGAGGAGCATAAGCTAGATAGGTTTCTAATAGTCTTTCAAAGGTGACAAGAGGTTTTTCATAAAAAACAATATAATCTATTTTTTGTAGGGGAATTTTCCCTTCTGTAAAAGTATAAAGAATGGCATTTTTCGGAAATCTAGCATCGTGTTTTTTGCGGGTAAATCTTTCTTCTTGTGCTGCTGCTAAAATTTTTCCATCTTGTACTAAAGCGGCAGCACTATCATGATAATAAGCTGAAATTCCCAAAATATTCATGGTCCTTTACCCCATTCTCTCCCACAAAACTACTGAATCGCTAGAAATAACCTAAAGGATAGCACAACTTCGAGAAATTAACTTAAACTAATAGTTAGATGATCTCCCCAATTTATCCCTAATTGTTGCTGGGTGTTGGCTCCATTAACAGCAATTTCTATCCCATTATGACTGCCAATTAAAGTAACCAGTTCCCCCTGTTCAACATCATCATAACTTAATTGAATGATTAGTATACTATTTACGTTACTACTGGTAACATAAACAGGAGAAGAAATTGACCCAGAGAAATTGTTCAAACCGCAGAAGATAGGGAAAACTTCAAGTAAAACGTATATACTGAAAATTAGACCTCAAGAATAACCCCTTGGGGTTTATCATATAAAACAAGAAGAACGTCATCAGTTAAATTGACAAATAGCGTAATTTACCGCATCATCCAGATAATAATTAAATTCATCTTTATCAGTCCTTCTATATTCATTCGTCTCTTTAATCTGAATGCACATCGCTTGGCTAGGGAAAAAGTCCCCTTTCTGTGGAAATGTCACTTATGGTCGGGAAATTACCAATGCTCTCCTAGACCGAAGATATCAGGTGAGTTTTCTCCATTTTTCTCAAGAAGAGTCTAAAAAAACTACTTGGCCTGATTGTCCTGAAGTTGTTCTTCCTTTTTTCTATAAATCTCAGATTTACACTATTCCTACCCCGAAATCGAGTAAAATTCTGATGAAATCTCTGGGAAAGCTTAAACCTGATGTGGTTCACGCTTCTTTGACCCTATCTCCCTTAGATTTTCGTCTTCCGGAAATTTGTGAGGCCCTCAATTTACCCCTAATTGCCACGTTTCACCCCCCTTTTGATAGCAAACTAAGAAATTTTAAATCTAGTACCCAGTTCCTCACTTATCAGCTATATGCACCGTTTTTAGCTAATTATGATAAGGTAATTGTCTTTTCTCGTCTACAGCAAGATTTACTCATGAAATTAGGGGTTCCTCAAGACAGAATTGCTATTATTCCTAATGGGGTTGATCCACAAAAATACTCTCCTGGAGTATCCTATGTTAAATCTCAATTTAAAGCTAAGCGTTTATTTGTCTATTTAGGACGTATCGCTACGGAAAAGAATATTGAGGCCTTACTTAAAGCTTGGAAACAGACGGAGATGGGAGAAGGGGTTAAATTGCTTATTGTCGGAGATGGCCCCCTGAAATCTTCTTTAGAACCTTTTTATGGCCCAGAATTCGGTATCCATTGGTTAGGATTTGTGGCCGATGAACAACAACGTATTGATATTTTACGCGCAGCAGAGGTGTTTATTCTACCTTCTTTGGTGGAAGGGTTATCTCTGTCTCTTTTAGAGGCCATGGCCTGCGGAGTCGCTTGTGTGGCCACTGATGCGGGGGCCGATGGGGAAGTCTTAGAAGATGGGGCCGGAGTGGTACTCAATACCCAAGGAGTGACGACTCAATTAAATACTCTCTTACCTCTGTTTCGAGATCATCCTGAAATTACTCAACTTCTAGGACAAAAAGCCAGACAGCGAGTCTTGGAACGATATACCCTCAGCAAGAATATTAGCCGTCTAGAAACCCTCTACGCCCAAGTTTTGCGAAAACCCTCTCGTTTTCCCTTGCTTGGTCAATTATCTTAAGATTTGCGGTTCTAATTTAAATATTATTTATGCTTGACTCTGGTTTTTTTCGCTATAATCAAACTGTACAGTCTAGTATGATTACACTTGCCGATCAACCCCTATGAGTCCAGTAACACAGTCAAAACCTTTGCTAGTCCCCAAAGGAGGCAAAAAATGGGCGATCGCGGTTTCCGTTTTAGGATTATTATTGCTAGGAAGCACCGCTATTTATATCCTTAGATTTAGCCCTAGACAGTCCTCAGAGGCTTCTGTCGAGCCTATTGTGACTCCCCCCAAGGTACAAGCCATTTCCGCCCTGGGAAGGCTCGAACCCCAAGGAGAAGTGATTCATGTCGCCCCTCCTCCCACTCAAGGAGGAGCAAAAATTAGTCAAATGCTCGTCAAGGAGGGGGATAAGGTACAAAAGGGTCAAAATATAGCTATATTAGACAATTTTGACAAAAAAAAGGCGGCTGTCACCGTTGCTCAACAAGCGGTTAATGTTGCTAAGGCTAACTTAGATATTGTACAAGCAGGGGCGAAAACTGGAGAAATTCAAGCTCAACAAGCTACTATTGAGCAATTATCGGCAGAATTAACTGGACAAACTGCCACAAATCGAGCGACAATTTCTCAGTTAGAGATGGAATTAGAAGGGGAAAAACAAGAACAAAAGGCTACTATTGCACGCTTAGAAGCGGAGTTAAAAGATGCTCAAAGAGAATACAAACGCTATCAAATTCTAGCACAAGATGGGGTCATTTCTGACTCAGATTTAGAAAAGCGTCAATTAGCCTTAGATAAAGCCAAAGAAAGTGTAATAGAAGCGCAACAAAGACTCAAAAAAACTGTTAATACATTAACGGAACAAATTGCAGCAGAAAAAGCTCAATCTAATAAAGAAATTCAGAGTTTAACCCAACAAATTCAAGTGGCAAAATCCACTTTAAATCGTATTGCAGAAATTCGTCCTGTGGATGTACAAAAAGCACAAGCTGAAGTTGACCAATCCTTAGCTAAACTAACAGAAGCGCAACAGGATTTAGACTTAGTTTATGTTCGCTCTCCTATGGAGGGACAAGTTATTAAAATTAATACTTATCCAGGAGAAAAAGCTGATGATACTAATGGTATTGTGGAAATTGGTAAAACCCAACAAATGATGGTCATTGCTGAAGTTTATGAAAGTGATATTAATCAAGTTAAAATCGGACAAAAAGCTCTTATTAAAAGTGAAAACAATACCTTTGCTGGAAACTTAAAAGGAACCATACATCAAATTGGTTTAAAAATTGGCAAAAAAGATGTATTAAATACTGATCCGGCGGCTGATGTTGATGTCAGAGTAGTGGAGGTTAAAATATTACTTGATCCTGCTTCTAGTCAAAAAGTCAGGGACTTAACCTATGCCAAAGTAACGGCTAAAATATTATTATAAATATCATGAAAATTCCTCTCGCTTTTTTACAATTAACCCATGAAAAGATACGACTAATTATTGCTCTTGCTGGCATTACATTTGCCGATGTATTAATGTTTATGCAGTTAGGTTTTAGAGATGCTTTATTTGATAGCGCAGTTAGACTACATAAGAGTTTAGAAGGAGATGTTTTTGTCCTTAATTCTAAATCAGATAGCTTCACAGCTTTAAGAAGTTTTTCTCAAAGAAGACTCTATGATATTTTAGGGGTTAATAATGTTGAATCTGTTATTCCTATGTATGTAGGATTATCGAACTGGAAAAATCCGGTTGAACGCCAAACTCGTAGTGTATTTGTCATTGGATTAAATCCTAGTATAAATACCATAAATTTACCAGGAATTGCTGAAAATATATCAGTTATAAAACAACAAGATACAGTTTTATTTGATCGTAGTTCTCGCAAAGAATTTGGCCCCATTGCTGAATTTTTTGATCAAGGAAAAACCGTTACAACAGAAATAGGAAATAGACAGATAAAAGTCGGCGGTTTATTTTCTTTAGGAACATCTTTTGGGGCCGATGGAACTATTATAACCAGTGATGTGAATTTTTTGCGGCTTTTTTCTGCTCGTCAACAGGGGTTAATTGATCTTGGGGTGATTCAATTAAAACCGAATACTAATGTAGAAGCAACTTTAAAATTTTTAAGAGATAATTTTTCTCATGATGACATTCAATTTTTTTCTAAAGAGGAATTAATTGCTCATGAAAAAAGTTTTTGGCAAAATAGAACTTCTATTGGGTTTATTTTTACTTTAGGGACTATCATGGGCTTTGTGGTAGGTACGGTAATTGTTTATCAAATTTTGTATACAGATGTGGCCGATCACTTGCCTGAATATGCTACCCTAAAAGCAATGGGATACACCGATTTTTATTTATTAACATTGGTGTTCCAAGAGGCCATAATCTTAGGCATTATTGGTTTTCTACCAGGGTTTGGATTTGCCATGTTTATGTATATTAATGCTGCTAAAGCAACGGGATTACCCATTATGATGACTTTAGCAAGAGCTATGACTGTGTTAATATTAACAGTGATTATGTGTTGTCTTTCGGGAGGGGTTGCCGTTGGTAAATTAAGAGCGGCTGATCCAGCAGATATTTTTTAACCGTAGGGGCGGGTTTTCACAACAATTTATGATTCTAACAAATAGATTAAATAAACCCGCCCCTATATTATATTTAATCCTAACAAATAAAGGCATGATTAAATTATGACTCAAAAACCAGTTGTTACTATTAAAAATTTAGATCATTATTTTGGAGAAGGTAGTCTCAAAAAACAAATTCTCTTTGATATTAATTTAGAGTTAAAATCAGGAGAAGTTGTTATTCTTAAAGGGCCATCAGGTTCGGGAAAAACTACATTATTAACCTTAATGGGAGGGTTAAGATCTGCTCAAACAGGAAGTCTAAAAGTGTTGGGACAAGAATTAGTAAAAGCCAAAAAAGATCAGTTAGTTAAAATTCGTCGTTATATAGGTTACATTTTTCAAGCTCATAATTTATTAGACTGTTTAACTGCTAGACAAAATGTACAAATGTCCGTTGAATTACATGAGTTAAAATATAAGGATGAAGCTAAACAAAAATCTATTGCTATGTTAGAATCTGTAGGATTAGGCGATCGGGTTAATTATTATCCCAAAAATCTATCCGGTGGACAAAAACAAAGAGTAGCGATCGCTCGTGCTTTAGTCAGTCATCCGAAGATGATTTTAGCTGATGAACCTACTGCTTCTCTTGATAGTAAATCAGGCCATGATGTTGTAGAATTAATGCAGGAATTAGCTAGAAAACAAGGGTGTACAATTTTAATTGTTACCCATGATAATCGTATTCTAGATATGGCAGATCGGATTATTGAATTAGAAGACGGACATTTATTTGAAGGAGGAAAAAATAAAAAGGCATTAACTATTACAGGCTAAAGCCTGATACTATAAGAACGAAGGCTGTCTACACAGCCTAATAATATGATTTTTAATCGTTTTATTAACTATTACAGGCTAAAGCCTGATACTATAAGAACAAAGGCTGTCTACACAGCCTAATAATAGGCAAGGTTCGTTTGTATAGTGAGTCTATTTATAACTACCCTAAAACAACGTAGACAAAAGTTAGCCCAGTTAATCGATATTCCTGTCATATTATGGTCGGGAAAAGCCCCATCACGCAATTTTCGCGCCAACCGTTACCCCTTTCGTGCTAGTAGTCATTTCCTCTATTTTGCCGGAATTTCCCTAGAAAATGCCGTTATTCGTCTAGAAAATGGTCAATTAGAGCTATTTATAGATGATCCTGCCCCTGAGAGTACCCTATGGCATGGAGAAACCCCCACCAGAGACGCGATCGCGGCTATAATAGGAGCAGATCGGGCTTATCCTTTAGAGGAGTTACTCCCCAAAACCGCCCATGCTGCTACCATAGGGGTACAAGACCTAGCTACCTATCAACAGCAACAAAACATCTTAAATCGCCCTATTTTCCCCTCTAACGCCCCAAAAGAGATAGATTTAACCCTCGCCCAAGCTATAGTTACCTTACGATTAACTCACGATCAAGAAGCAATAGCACAAATTAGAAAATCTGTCAAGGTTTCTATAGAAGCTCATAAAATAGGCATGAAAAGCACTGCACTCGCCACCACAGAAGCTCAAGTCAGGGGTACAATGGAGGGGGTGATCATGGCTCATAATATGAGTTGTGCTTACGGTAGTATCGTCACCGTACATGGAGAAGTATTACACAATGAAGAATATCACCATCCCCTACAACAAGGGGACTTGCTATTAGCTGACGTGGGGGCTGAAACCCAGTTAGGATGGGCTTCAGATATTACCCGAACTTGGCCAGTAGGGGGCAAATTTTCGGCAACACAACGGGACATTTATGACATTGTACTAGCCGCTCATGATAATTGTATTGAAGCCATGAAGCCAGGGGTAGAATATCGGGAGATACATCTATTAGGGGCGAGAATAATCGCAGAAGGATTAGTTAATCTGGGTATTTTGCGGGGAAATCCTGATAATTTAGTAGAAAAAGATGCTCACGCCTTATTTTTTCCCCATGGTATCGGGCATTTATTAGGGTTAGACGTACATGACATGGAAGACTTGGGGGACTTAGCAGGTTATGAGACCCGAAGACACCGTAGCGATCGCTTTGGTTTAGAATATTTACGTTTAGATCGACCTTTGGCCTCTGGGATGGTAGTTACCATAGAACCAGGGTTTTATCAAGTTCCAGCCATTTTAAACGATTCCCAAAGGCGCGAAAAGTATCAAAATGATGTTAATTGGGAAAAATTAGCCCAATTTGCTGATGTACGGGGAATTCGCATTGAGGATGATGTTTTAGTGACAGAAACCGGAACAGAGGTATTGACTATTGATTTACCCACTCAAGCCACAGAAATTGAAAGATTGTGTTAAGAAACGCTTAAATAAAGGCTAAAGCTGAGGAAAATTAAGCTATCAAGTAAAGTAGTCTTTAACAGTTCTATCATGTCAGAATTTCTCGATTTTCTTAAGCATAAATACGCCTATGTTGCCATTGGTGAATTCAAACCGGGGCGGTTTGCTGAAGCGCAACGACTTTACGAAAAAGCAGTATCTAGTTATAAGCAAGGGTTTCAAGGAGCATTTCTGTTACAAAAACCTGGAACAGATGAAGGGATTGCTATCATTATGTGGGAAAAAATTGAGGATATGGAAGCTAATAAGAATGAAATTTATCAAAAAGTTTTAGAGGAAATGGGGCCATTATTTGTGAACCCACCTAAAACAGATTTTTATGAGGTTTGTAATGAAATTGATGGATTTTCAGAGGAATAGTTTTTGGATTAATTAATAGACAAGTAAAATTAAGCTATAAGAGCGAAACCTGGCGACCCAAGTTTAGAATTAGGCTGTGTAGACAGCCTTTGTTCTTATAGAATAAGGCTTTAGCCTTTATTAATTTATGAATTTTACATTGCAAGTTCAGTAGAACCGCTAAAACGCAAGTGCAATTTTTACTCATTATCTTTAACATAAATTTCATCAATATTCCAAAATGTGCCACCTAATGCTGAATGTTGAATACCGTTAAAACGATTTCTGACTGCCGCTAAAGAATAACCATTCACTAAATAAATAAAAGGTAAATATTCTGACACTAAAGTTTGGGTTTGATCATAAATTTCTTTACGTTTTTTTAGTTCTAATTCTTGAGAACCTTTCACAGATAAATCCTCAATTTGTTTTTCCCAATCTGCAAAAACTTGCCCTGTCAAGGGTTTAGCCCCAGGTTGAGGTTTTTGGTTAAACATATGTAAATTACCGTCTATATACCAAATATTAGGGGCGTGGGGTTCATTTCCTCCAGTAAATCCCAGAATATGAGCCTCCCAATCTAAAGAATCACTTAATTTATCTACTAATACATTAAAGGCTAAAGGACTAAAATCAATTTGTATTCCTAACTTTCTTAAATCTTCTTTAATTTGCGCCCCCATAGCTTCTCTAATTTTATTTCCGGCATTGGTAATTAAGGAAAATCTAATTTTGTTGCCTTTTGCGTCTAATAATTCCCCTGCTTTATTATACTTAAATCCTTCTTTTAAAAGTAATTCTTTGGCTTTTTCTGGGTTATAATGATACCCTTCGATTTTTTTGTTATAAAAAGGCGATTGTACCGAAATCTGGGTATTTTGAGGTTGCCCTAAACCGCGATAAATATTATTAACCATCCGTTCTCTATCCATACCATAAGCTATCGCTTTTCTAAAGTTAAGGTTATTAAACCAAGCTGATTTTATGGGGTCAACTAAGGGTTTACCATCCCGTTTTCCTTGATTAAGATTAAAAGCCATAAAGTTAGTTCCAAAGGCTGCACCCCCATTATAAACAGTAAAATTTCCTCGTTCTTCTTCCCGTTTTAATAAAGAAAAATAATCTGGTGTTATGCTAATAGAATCTAAACTCCCAGACCGAAATTGTAATAAAGAGGTATCAGGTGATTCTACAATTGTCCAAATTACTTGTTCAATATTTGGCAGTTGATTTCCTTTTTCATCTTTTTTCCAATAGTAGGGATTCTTTTCAAAGATAATTCGTTGACTGGTGGCATATTCTTTTAATTTATAAGGGCCATTAACAATAATTTTATCAACAGGAGTATCCGTTCCCCAAACTGTTAAAAATTCAGGGTTTCCTTCTTTATCTTTTTTCTCAATATTTTTTCGTAAAATATGAGCAGGTAAAATCGGAACTCCCGCATTATCTAAAAATGGGGCAAAGGGTTCAGTTATTTTAAATTCGATGCGTCGTTCATCGAGTTTTTTGATTTGAGGAAATGTTCCTTGTCTTCCTATTCTAAAACTATCTCGATAATTATTAGGAATTTTGGGATTTAGATATAAATCATTATAAGTAAATACTACATCATCAACAGTTAGGGGTTTACCATCTGACCATTTTAACCTTTCTTTTAAAGTGAAAGTAATAGTTAATTTATCATCAGAAATGTCCCAAGATTCAGCTAAAGCAGGTTCTTTAATTCCTGTAATGGGATTTTCTGTAATTAATCCTTCATAAGTCAATCCGAAGATATTAGGAGACTCTTGAGATAAAACAGCATTAAATGTTTTAGGATCACTTAATACGGCTAAAACAACTTGATTCGCATTTGCTTTTTGGGCGCAAGCTGTTAAAGGAAATAAACATAAAATAATCAAAATAATTGCAAAAATACGTTTCATATAAATTATGAATTATGAATTATGAATTATAAATTATGAATCATAATTTATGAAGTAACTATTAAACCCAATTATAAACCACTTTTACCTCTGAAATGGTTTAAGGACGGGTTGATCTGATATGTAGCTACACAAAACTAATTATATAAAATATGTCCGACTACTTACTCAACCAAAAAATTCAATAAACTCGCCTCTATTACTAAAATGGTGTCAGGGCGGGTTTATCTGATTTTTTAGTGAAAATCAGCCATATTAGTCAAAAACCCGCCCCTACGGAATTTCTGTCTTTCCCACATTAATAACGAATGCGAGGATCAACATAAGCATTAGCTAAATCGATTAAAATACTAGCAAATACGACAATAGCTCCGAAAAATACCATAATTCCCTGAACTGTCGGATAATCTCTCACAGAAATCGCCTCATATAACCGATTTCCTAATCCTGGCCAAGAAAACGTTACTTCTGTCAAGACGGCCCCACCTAATAAAGAGGCAAAAGTCAATCCTAACACCGTAATAACGGGAATCAAGGCATTTTTAAGGGCATGAGCTAATAAAATACGTCTTTCGGGAATTCCTCTCGCTCTAGCGGCTTCTACATAGTCAGCTTGTAAGGTTTGTTTTAAGTTGACCCGTACCATGCGTTCAAAAATCCCACTTAATAGAATCCCTAACGTAAAGCTAGGTAAGATTAAATAGTAGATAGATAGAGAAAATTGCCCTAAATTTCCCCCTAATAAGCTATCAAGGGTGTAAATGCCCGTTATAGGATTAGGAGAGGTTTGATCGAGGGGAAAACGAGTTCCCAAGGGAAACAAACGTAACTGTACCGAGAAAATCAATTGTAAAAGCATTCCTACCCAAAAAATCGGCAAAGAATAGGTAATAATGCCAAATAATCGCCCTCCTACATCTACGGAAGTATTAGGACGAGAAGCGGACAAAATGCCAATTGTCACCCCTATTACCACTGCGATGATCATACTATAGAAAGCTAGCTCAGCCGTAGCAGGGAAATGTTCACCAATAATTTGCCAAACTGATTTGCCATTACTGGTGAGGGAACTGCCTAAGTCAAAACGAAGCACTTGACCGAGATAAATGAGATATTGTAGCCATAACGGTTGATTTAAGCCTAATTGTTCCCGTAGAGCGGATTTTGCTGATTCAGGAGCCCGATTACCCAGAATAGCATCAGCAGGGTCTCCAGGAGTTGCCCGTAAGAGGAGAAAAACGAGAGTGATAATCGTCCAAATCATCAACGGGGCTAATAATAGACGAGCGAACAGATAATATTTTAAAGACTTGCTCACGGGATAAAACCCCTATCTATAAAGGTTTGTAGGTTTGAAGTAGACAAAATTAAGCTAACTACTTCTGCTATAATTCAAATAGAGTGTTTTAAACCCTCAAATCATAATATCTCACTGTCATGAGTGATTTTAATTTAGGTGATACCCTGCATTGGACAGCAGAAGCAGAACTAAAACTGAAGAATATTCCTTATTTTGTGCGAACTCAGGCCCGTCAACGGATTGAAGCTTTGGCCCGGGCCTCCAGTTTAAACGAAGTTACAGCCGAACTCGTAGAACAAGCTCGGCTAGACTTTGGACAGTAATGGGGGGTGGGTTTTTGTAGGGGCGGGTTTTTGTAGGGGCGAGTTTTTGTAGGGGCGGGTTTTTGTAGGGGCGGGTTTTTTACAGGAGTTATGATGCCCACAAAAAAGTTGAATAAACCCGCCCCTCTTTTATGATGCCCACAAAAAAGTTGAATAAACCCGCCCCTCTTGTGTGATTAATGTTGCATAAACAATTTAGAAGGTAAATGTGGTTCGGATAGCTCCCACCCAAATACTGTTGTTCTGATTATTCCCATCAGGATTAATGATCACATAAACTCCTGGAGTAATCAAAACATTATTACTAATGGGATACTTGTACTGAGTTTCTACAATATAAGGAGTATCTTGGTCAGGAATGGTTAAATCTCCGGTTAAAGCATCGATACGTCTGGCATTACTCGTTTGGCCTCCGGCTACACTAAACACAGCCCCTTCTTTGCCTATATCAATGACGGAAAGGGCTGCACTCCAGGCCCAAATATCGGCCCCAAAGCCTTTACGACTGTTGCCATCAGCATCAGATCCCTGGGCGCGGGCTAGAGCATAACCGCCCCAAGCTGACAGGTTAAAACTGGGACTAATACGCCAATTTCCCGTAATACCGTAACTATCCCGAATGGTAGGCGCGCCTAAGAATGGATCTCTGGCTATTCCTGTTCCAGTTTGACTGGTTTGGTTATTCGGTTCAACATAACTTCCTGTACTAGAGCTTATATCGCTTTCGGCATTTTTGAAGTAGGTATGCAAGAAAGTCAAGGTGAAACTCAAGGCATCTGAGGGATAGACCCCTAATTGGGCCCCTGTACTGTAATTACCGTTGAATAAACCGTTATTCAAATCGGGATTATTACCATTATTGGTCAGATATAGACCTCTGAGGATGAAAGCGTCACTAAATTTATAAGATAACCCAATACCTTTACCTTCTGAACCACGAAAGGTTAGGGGGTTATAGCGGATAAAACGAGACAAGGCCCCTGATTCTTCCGCGAATAAGAAAGGGTTGCCCACATCAAAGATATCATCAATATCAAGGGAGTTACCCCCCACCCAAGCGGTCAAATTACCCACAGGGAAGCGATAATACATATCATCGATAATGGCGTTACCATTGAGTTGAGAATCGTGACCTAAGCGGGCCATATTGGTTCCGGTGGGGTCTGACCAATCAACGATACTTCCTGATTCAAAGCGGGTTTTGAGCAAATCTTCCCCTGTAAAGCTGGTATCGAAGTTATAACGAACCCGATAACCTAAAACCCCTTTGTCGTCAATGCGTCGTCTTTCCAGTAATCCTTGGTTCAAAAGATCTTGTTCTCGAAAATCTAAGGCCCTTTCTCCCCAAGCATCAGAGACGGTAAAAATGGCTTCTCCGTTTAGTTTGGTAGTGGTGGCAAATTGATGATCTTCGAGAAAAGCGACTCTAGATTCAATATTACTGACTCTTGAGCCTAAAGCGACTAATTCTTGCTCGAATTCTTGGGCTAATCGTTTGAGTTTCTCGATATCTTCCCGTAAAACGGCTACATTCTCTTGTAATAGTCGTTCAATGGTGTTTAAACAAGCGTTTAACCCGGCTGCAAATTCCCAACGTGAGGCAGCGCGGTTGCCTCGGAACGTACGATCAGGATAACCCACAATACAACCATAGCGTTCTACTAAGCTGCGTAACGCTTCATAGGCCCAATCTGTGGGTGATACGTCTTTTAACTCAGAAACGCTGGTTACTTGTGACATGGGTTGACTAGCGGCTGAGTCATTAAACTGTTGAGTCTGACTACGATTAAGAGGGGTTTGTAGTTCAGGACGATTGCGAATAACTCCTAATGCTTCTGTAGGAGAAATTGTCTCAAAATTAGTGGTTTCTTGCTCTGGGGCCGCGATCGCTGCTTGGGTAATTATACCAGAAATACCTAAAATCCAGGTGGTTTTTTTGAGAATATTATGCAATAAGTTAGACATGGGATCACTCTTCACACCGAAGTAATTAAGATTAAACTCATTAAACAGAACGAATTTGTCTGTCTTGAGAATGTTTAACCAATTAATAATGTACAATATTTCACAGATAAGATTATACAAATTTTTCTGGTGAATTGGTAGTGAAGAATTGTATCTAAAAAAAGATAAAAATCTTAAAAAAATCTGGTTCTATCGGACAAACTATGCTAAATTAATAATTAATGACAGACTCAAGTCTGATCCTATAAAGACTAAGTCCGCCTGCGCGGACTGCAATTATAGGTTGCTTAGGCAACCTTTGTTTGTATATCTTAACTCTGAGCGAGTTAAGGTCTATCATTTGTAACAATTTAGCATAACTTGTCCGGTGGAACCAAAAATCTTTAATCTTGACAAGAGTTAAGTTTACATCTGCTGTTTTGTTGCTTTTGTTGACGTTGAGCTACTAAGATATTTAAATTAGGTCGTCGAGTGAGAGGAAGACGCAATTTTGCCCAAATACGATAAAACAAATTAGCTATAGCCTCAATAACAGGGAATTTAGTAATAGCATAAACCCAACCCAGTCCTAATACTTCATAAACTAAGCGAAAGGCTTCTATATCTTTTGCTATTGTACCATCTGGCAAAATAGCATGAATACGCCCCATTGCTGTTTCGTAGTCAACTCCTCCATGTTCTTCGGGATGATAATTTTGTTCAGCAATGTCTACTAATGAAACCAGTCCCCGTTGGTTATCTTGTTTTTGTAGAAATCGTATTTCTCTTAAACATAAAGGACATTCTCCATCATAAAGTAGTTTAATTTTCCAGGTTGGGATAAGGTGAATAATTTCGGTTTTAGTTGTTGACATTAGAATCAATAAATTAGTGGTTTTATTTATATATAAATATGGAACGCCGCATCTTGCCCGTTATAGTCTATAATCCTAGATATAAATATTTCTATTTTAGCTCATCAATAAGGGATAAGGAATAATGAATCAAGAAAAAATTGTCGCTATTATTACTGGAGCAATTTCTATCTTATTAGCAGTTGCTTATCTTATTATAGTTCAACTTCTGGACTTGAGAGGAAAAATGATTCCTGCGCCCACTTTGGAGGGAATTATAACCTTACGAATGGTTTTGGGGGGGTTTATCTAATATATTGGCAATGGGCGGGTTTATTCAACAGGACTTACGCAGATACGTTATTAGTAGGGTGGGTTAGTGATAGCGTAACCCACCGTGACACTATCGGTAGAGTCTATGGGTTATTGAATATGTTGGTGATGGGCGGGTTTATGGAATATATTAGTGATAATCGGGAAATTTTAGTGAAAACCCGCCCATACGACTGTTTTGGGGGAATTTATGGCATATTTTGGTGATAATTTGCAAATTTTAGTGAAAACCCGCCCCTATGTGTATTAATTTATAAATAATTGTAACGATTTAACTTTAAAGAGTAGAATTATTAAAGTTTAGATGACTAAACTAAACAATAGTAGTTTAAAAAGATCTGCTTAAAATTTTCTTGGATTTTCTTGATTTTCATGATTCCTTTGCAACTGACTCTCAAAAATTTTCTAAGTTATCGAGAGGCAACTCTAGATTTTAGAGGACTACATACTGCCTGTATTTGTGGAGCAAATGGGGCCGGAAAATCTTCTTTACTAGAAGCTATTACATGGGTGATTTGGGGTAAAACTAGAACTGCTACAGATGAAGATTTGATTTATTTAGGGGCTGATAATGTACGAGTTGATTATCAATTTATTAGTCAGCAAGAAACCTATCGTATTATTCGTATTCGTAAGCGTGGTGGCAATATTTCCTTATATTTTCAGATAGAAAGTGGGGGAGAATTTCGCTCTATTAATGAGAAGACAGTTAAAACAACTCAAGACCAAATTATTACTACTCTAAAACTTGATTATGATACCTTTGTTAATTCTGCTTATTTACGTCAAGGAAGGGCAGATGAATTTATGTTACGTTCAGCACCAGAAAGAAAAAAAATTTTAGCAGAGTTATTAAAACTTGATCAGTATGAATTTTTAGCAACTCAAGCCAAAGATTTATCAAAACAGTATAAAGGACAAGCAGAACAAATACAATTAAGTTTAACATCAATTAAACAACAATTAACCCAAGAAACCGACTTTAAACAACAACAAGAAAAATTAGCTCAAGATATTAAAACCTTACAATTGGAACAAGATACAGATATCAAGAGATTACAAGAAGTTCAAGAAATAAATAATCAAAGAAAAATCTGGACTGAACAGTTAAATTGGCAACAAAATCAATATAAAAAAATAATACAAGATCGTCAAAGATTAATTCAAGAAAAAGCTGAATTAATTCCTAATATTACTAAGAAAAAAACTCTTATAGATCAAGAATCAGACATTAATCAACACTATCAAGAATTTATTAGATTACAACAAGAACAAGCTAAATTATCAGAGCAATTTAAAGCTTATCAAGAAACCCAACAGCAAAAACAAGAATTAGAACAGAAATTACTAAAAATATACAATGAGTTAAAATTACAAATTAGTCAAAGACAAACCAAATTAGAAAGTTTACAACAACAGGAACAAGAATTAGAACAAATTCTCAAGCGTTCCGATGAAGTAAAATCAGGGTTAGAACAATTACGTTTACATCGTCAACGGTTACATCAATTAGATAAATTGCAACATCAAGTAACTCCTTTAGTCCAAAGACAGAACAGTTTAAAAATACAAATTGAACGAGTTAAAGCTAATTTAAAAGCCAAACTCGAACAGTTACATCAAATAGAGAAACAATTTTTATTAGAACTCGATAAAATACCACAAAGAAGAAATATTTTACAAGAGATTGATGGTAAAATAGAAGCTATTGAAAAAAAGAAAATTTATCAAAAGAGAGTTCAAGAAAAAAGACAAGAAAAACAATTATTAAAAGAGAAGTTAACAGTTAACCAGGGCAGTTATGAGGAGCAAATAGAAGAATTAGAGCAAAAATTAAAATTATTAGATATTCCTGAAGCTATTTGTCCTTTATGTGAACAAGGTTTAGATGATAATCATCGTTATCATGTAGTTGAAAAAACCCAAATTAAACTACAACAAATTCAAGAGCAGATTTGGTTAATTAAAGAAAAAATCTTAATCAATAAACGAGATTTAAGAAATCTAGATTCCGAGAATATTCAGCTAGAAAGAGAGGTTAAATCTTATGATAGTTTAAAACAAGATTTTATGCAAGTTGATGCTAAATTAGAGGAAGTAGGAGAGATTAAAATTAAACTCAAGAAGGTTAGACAAGAAATCAAACAAATAGAAGAATCTCTAACAACAGAAACCTATGGATTAGAATTACAATCTGAGTTTAATATATTAACACAAAAATTAAAAGAGCTTAATTATGATGAACAAACTCATGCTTTAGTGAGAGGAGAAGTAGATAAATGGCGCAAAGCAGAAATTCAACAAGCTAAAATTGCTGATGCAACTCGTCGTCAAGGGATTATTAATCAACAAAAACCGGAACTTATTCAAAAGATTCAAGACTTAGATAAGCAAATAAAAGACCTGTATATTAACTCGGAAATCAAAAACAAAATTAATGAATTAGAACAATATTTAAAAGAATTAGGATATGAGCAATCTTATCATCAAACCATCTTAAATTCTTTGCGTCAAGCTCAATCTTGGCAACTTAAATATCAAGAATTACAACAAGCTAAACAAGAATATCCTCAACTTAAAGAACGTCTTGAAAGCTTAGAACTTAGATTAGATTTACAAACAAATGAAGTTTTAAAAATAGAAGAACAAATGAAAGATTTATCAGATAAAATAGCTACTATAAAAGATAGTGAACAAGAATTAATGATATTAGAGAAACAAATTCAAACGAGAAGACATAAGTTAGATGAATGTTTAGGTCAACAGGGAAAATTAGAACAATCTTTATCTCAATTAACAACTATTCAACAACAATATGAAGACTATGACAAACAGTTTAAAGAAGTTCGTAAAAAATATTTGATTTATAAAGAATTAGGAGACGCATTTGGTAAAAATGGCATACAAGCATTAATGATTGAAAATGTTTTACCTCAATTAGAAGCAGAAACAAATCAAATTTTATCCAGATTAACAGGGAATCAATTATATATTCAATTCATCACACAAAAGTCCAGTAGAAGTGGTAATTCTCGTAAAAAACAGGCTAAAATGATAGATACATTGGATATTTTTATTGCTGATTCTAAGGGGACTCGTGCTTATGAAACTTATTCGGGGGGTGAATCATTTCGTATTAATTTTTCGATTCGGTTAGCATTAGCTAATTTATTAGCACAAAGAGCAGGAACTTCTCTACAAATGCTGATTATTGATGAAGGTTTTGGTACACAAGATGCTGAAGGTTGTGACAGATTAATTGCGGCTATTAATGCAATTTCATCTGATTTTTCTTGTATTTTAGCTGTTACCCATATGCCTCAATTTAAGGAAGCATTTCAAAATAGAATTGAAGTGTATAAAACTAATCAAGGTTCTCAATTAACTTTATCTAGTTAAAAAAAATATGAAATATGAATTATGAATTATGAATTATGAATTATGAATTATGAATTATGAATTAAGCTAAGACGCATTTAAACTGGGTATTCTCTCATTAGTTAAAAAAGCTGATAACCCTTACTGTTACTGTTCCCCGTTCCGGCGTTCCCTTGTCTCCAGAAACCAATTTAGATGCTTAACAGCTTATAGATTATGAATTATGAATTATGAATTATGAATTATTGAACATGAAACCTATGAAACTTATCAATTTAACCTTAATAATAACCTTATCAATTAGTTTACCTGCTTATGCTGATCAATGTGCGTATATTACAAAAGAACAAGCATTAAGGGCCGTATCTTTATTAAATCTTAAACAAACTATTTATCTGTTATGTGAACCCTGTGGTGAAACAATTCCCCAACTCATGACCATAAATTCTATCTCGATTGGAACTGTTGATTATGAAAATTTTTGGCAAGTTTCTATTAATGGTAAAGGTCTTGATTTAGCTTATACTTTTATCCCTTCAACTGTTGAGAAAAAAAATATTAATTTAGCAGCGATCGCGGGTTGTTCTGCTAGTGATGTTAGTCCTTTTATTCCTTAAATATTAAACCCTAAAGGGTTAAGCTATTAAAACAAAGCCCGCCTACGCGGGCTTATGGTTAATCATCCATTTGCCAAGCTTCTAAAATGTTATTTTCATCAAAAACCTTTTTAGGACGTACCACAATAACGATTTGACCTAATAAGGGAATTGAAGGCATTTCTTCAAACCATTTAAAGGTTAACTGTCCTTCTTCTTCAATGAGAAAATAACTATTAGCATTCCACTGATTTATTTGTCGATCAACTAATATTAAAACTTCCTCCGGGTTCCCTGTTAAATCTTTCGGTAATTGATCACTCATACACAAAATACCGACGGGATCTTGTGCTTTTAAAACTGCGCGCCATCCTGGTAGGGGAATGACTGATCCGGTTCCTGAATAATTAATAAGATGAAAAGGATAAACCGGGTTTAAAGTCTTTACCCCCTCTAAGTCATTTTTCGTCAAAGGGAGGGTTCCCACCACCGGAATAATGCGACATATCTCCTCTTGTACTTCTAGACGATGGAGAGGAATTAAAGGCGCACTCGTCTCAGGAATAATGGTAAAATCACTCAAAAGCTTTTCAATGGCTTCTCTGGCTGTGGCAGAGTGGGCAAATTTAAGCCCCTTAGCAATCAACCGAGTCCTCTGTGAGAGATCCCTTTTTTGTCGCGCTTGTTTCCAACATTGATAAGCGATCGCATCTCCAGGATGGACAATAAACCCTGACGGAAGTTGAGACAGACGGGAAAATTCTTGAAAAGCCTTAGCAACTTCCTTCGCAGTTTGATTATCAAGATTTTTGCTATAAGCTAATTGGGCGATAACTGCCCGTTGTTCTTGGTTAAGGATACGAAATTCGTAGAGAACATCACTTTTGGGCCCAAGATAATAGGCCAAAACTTCCTCAGAGACATCCTCATTTAATAAACTTTCATAAACTTGGGCCGCCACAACAATTAAATTTTGTTGAACAGCTTGAAATCCAGTCTGTTCAAAGATAAATTGTCCGTTATAACCTGCTTTTTGTAGCTGGTGACAGGTTTTCCCCCAATATACCCAATTTCCCTCTTTATGAAGGAGCGATCGCAGTAATTGGTTAGCGTCTTCTTCCGACAGTTGGGCTGAGATTTCCGGTGATTTATCGTCGTTCATAGAATATTTAACACGAGACTTATATTATCAAATCTTATCTAAGTATTGAGTAATCTTAAGCAATGATTAATCCTAACGCGATACACTAGAAAGTATCAGAATAGTCTATTGGACTTATAGACTATGTTCAGGGAATAAATTTAGATTTGATGACTAGATTAGCCGGTTCAACCCAACGACAAGCCTCTCAACAAGCAATGAAATCATCTTACCTCCCTAGTGATAGTGCTTTAGGCCTCGTCTCAACCCACAGTTTTCCAGCCATTGTCGGGACGGCAGATATGATGCTTAAATCCTCTGAAGTGACCTTAGTCGGATACGAAAAAATCGGCAGTGGTCATTGTACAGCGATAGTACGAGGAAAAGTAGCAGATGTACGCTTAGCAGTCGAAGAAGGGGCAAAAACCGCCGAACAGTTCGGCCAACTCATTTCTAAATTAGTGATTCCTCGCCCGATGCCTAATTTAGAGGCTATTTTTCCCATTGGTAGTTATTTAGTGGAAATGGCCCAACAACAACAGGGTTATAGTCGTTTAAGTAACAGTTCTATCGGACTTTTAGAAACCAGGGGGTTTCCGGCAATGGTAGGGGCTGCTGATGCCATGTTAAAATCAGCCGATGTACAATTGGCTTCTTATGAGATTATTGGGGATGGTTTATGTACAGCCATTATTCGAGGATCAGTGGCTAATGTGGCCGTGGCCATTGAAGCGGGAATACAAGCAGCAGAAAGGATTGGAGAACTTCATGCGGTGATGATTATTCCCAGATTATTAGAGGATCTTGAACATACTTTACCCGTAGCTAATTGTTGGCGAGAACAAGCAGAACCTTTACCGATGTTAATGCCGAATAAGGTTAGAGAAAGACAACGAGAATTAATTGCTTTACCAGAGTTAGAAAAAAGACCTTTAGTGTTCAAAAAACCGGTAGAAATATTGCAAAATGAACCTTTAGAATAAAGTTAATCCAACATAATTTCCATTTCCTCCCAAGTCATCCCCTGTTGCAAATATTTGGGTTCATGAGGATGATAAGGACTAGCCAAGCGATCAATCTGTATAATAATAGCCTCTTCCGTCAAAATTGGAACTTCTGGATCAAAATTAGTGGGACGCATTAAAGAACTTGAAAAGCCTTTAAAAATCATAATTTGATCCTGTTCCCCTGCGGTTTCAACTGTCACCAGTAAAACTTCTTGGGGACGTTTTAAGGTATAAGCTTCTAATCGTTTTTCTCGTAAAAATTTCATGATATTACGTTTAAACGGGCGAATGGCCATTCGCCCCTACTAATAATTAATAATTATTGTTTATTGTTCAAGTGCTGAACGTCCTTGTTTCCCTAGTCTGATAAAGAGAAAATAAGCAAAATAAAGGAGATAAATTGATAAACCTAATAACCCTAAAAATCCTAAAAATCCTGGTGTAGCATCGTTATGAACAATAAACCAATAGCCGACCGGAGCTTCAATCCAAACTTGACAAAAAGGCTTACTTAAAGCTTCCCCAGACAAAGAACAAGAGAGAAATGGCGCATTAATCATCGCCCCTAAACTGCCATAAATTGTTACTGCCCAACGCCAAGAAGTCACCGTTAATTTGAGCAAACTAGGGGGTAAATCCTTAATTTCATCGTTGACATCTAGCCAAAACCATAGAGAAATAGGAATCAGAATTTGGGCAGAAACTGCTGTTATAAAACTAATCTTGCCACAAAATATCTCAAAGGGAGTATTATTTCCCCAAGCTGGAATCATCAAATAAAGAGTAATGATTAATAAACTTGCTACTCGCCAGTAAATCATCATTAGACAGCTAATTGCTTCATTCTGTTTAACCAAAGCCCAAATAATTAAAACAATGGGAATAATGACATTAAATAACAAAGCCAGTCGATAATCTGTCCAAATTAAAGGCCGAAACCAAAGTTCTTCCATAATATTTTTTTGTCTTTAACATCGTCTGTAGGCTGAAACCGCAAACGCCTACCGTCTTACTCCCTCAAGACTTACGCAGATACGTTATTAGTAGGGTGGGTTAGTGATAGCGTAACCCACCATGACACTATCGGTAGAGTTTATGCGTAAGTCCTGTCCCTAAAACATTAGCCCCCAAAATTTTAGGTTCCCCCTAACCCCATCTAAAATTGTTGATTTAGATGGGGACTCGGCGAGACATTTGTTCAAGGTTAGGATGAATAATGCTCTATTCTAGTCATCGTAAAGTCTACACTCAGCCGCGTCAGGATTATCATCACAATATTGTTGAAACGGGGTCTTAGGCGGTTGATTTTGTCGTTGATGAGAAGCTTCTGCTTGTAATTCTTCTACAGCATCCCAAGCGGCAGCACACTGGCCAGTACTAGCACCTTCTGTACTACAAACTTCTTTAGCGTTTTGTAGTTCCTGCTCAATTTTTTCTTCGATATTACTCATGATTCCTCTGAATGTTATAACTGATACATTTATGCGGTAGAATGCGACATAAAGAAGCACTATACAGCAATAGCGTTTAGGTTTAATCACCTAAAAGGAGGTATCCCTCAAAGCTTCCAAACAACTTGAAAGCACGTTAACTTACCTGTTTTTCACGTCTTGGTTCTGGACGTTAACTAGCCATTTAATTGAATTTCGGGTTTAAAACACTCCTATTCAAAGGCATTGTTAAGCACCGCTTGCTGATCCTTTGCATTATACCAGATTTTTCCGTATTAGGGCGTAAATCAGGTATTAAAGGATGCTCCCTTTTCTTTCATCTTCTCATTTTATTGACAGACAATCTGCCCAAGTGAGAGGGGATGTCTTAGTATTTGACTATATCGCATTATATTATCAATCGCTTATGACCAATCAGATGCAGTGGATTAACGCTCTCTCAACTCGTCCTTCTCTAGAGGGTGCTGTTACAGAGGTAGTAGAAAAGATTCAGAAATCCTTGTCAGTGCTTCCTGATTTGGGCATTCTATTTATTTCTTCTACTTATGCGAGTGATTATAGCCGATTAATTCCCCTTATTTTAGAAAAATTGCCTTTACCTCTCCTAATTGGTTGTAGTGGCGGAGGTATTGTCGGAATTAATGGCTCATCTGATATCCTCGAAGTTGAAGGAAAATCGGCCCTAAGTCTCACTGTAGCTGTTTTACCTGGGGTTAAGCTCAAAGGGTTTCATCTGATGCCTGAAAATTTACCCGATTTAGATGCTTCTCCCCAAACTTGGAGTCAATTAGTAGGGGTTTCTCCTCAAGAAAATCCCCATTTTATTCTCTTGTCTGAGCCTTTAGCACCTAAAATGACTGATCTAGTCGAAGGACTCGATTTTGCTTATCCTCAAGCCGTTAAGGTGGGAGGATTAGCTAGTACCAGTATGATCAATCTTCCTAGTGCTTTATTTTATTATCAATTGGGTAAATCTGATCCCGATTTATATCATCAAGGAACCGTTGGGGTTGCTTTGAGTGGCAATATTGTCGTTGAGTCTATTGTTGCTCAAGGATGTCGTCCTATTGGTCAACCTTATCAAGTTTCTCAAGGCGATCGCAATATTATTCTAAAATTGGAACAATTTGGCGAAAATGGCCCTCCATTGCACTTTCTTCGAGATTTAATGTCAAATTTGAGTGAGCATGATCGACAATTAGCCCAACATTCTCTGTTTATCGGCGTTGTGCGTGACGAATTTACACAAGAACTTCAACCAGGAGATTTTTTAATTCGTAATTTTTTAGGGGTTGATCCCCGACTAGGAGCGATCGCCATTGGAGATCGGGTTCGGCCTGGCCAACGCATTCAATTTCATTTGCGAGATGCTCAAACTTCGGCGGAAGATTTGGAACTTCTATTACAGGCCTATTCATCGGGTAATAATTCAACAAATTCTATCAAAGGGGCTTTAATGTTTTCTTGTTTGGGACGGGGTGAAATGTTATACGGTGTGCCTAATTTTGATTCGCAATTATTTCGTCATTATTTCCCTCAAATTCCTTTAGGGGGGTTTTTCTGTCATGGAGAAATTGGCCCTGTTGGGAAACAAACTTTTTTACATGGTTATACCTCCGCTTTGGCTATTTTTCGTCAACCAAATTAAGTTAATCTTGGACATTTAAACCTGATCTATCCCTAAATTACTTATATGTTAGAAATCCTTAATTCTCTATTGAATCGTCATCCTGAAAACATTAAAGCTAATGTAGAAATTTATACTTGGCAGACTTGTCCGTTTTGTATTCGGGCCAAACTTCTACTCTGGTCAAAAGGAGTACACTTTACTGAATATAAAATTGATGGAAATGAATCTGCTAGAGAGAAAATGGCACAGAGATCCGAGGGAAGACGGTCTGTTCCCCAAATTTTTATTAATAATAAACCTATTGGAGGTTGTGATTCTCTCTATCATCTCAATGACACAAAAGAACTCGAACCTTTATTATCTCAACCTTCTGTATAAGAATCAATAGCTGCGATCATCACTCCTAATAATAAGATGATCGCACCCGTGATCACCACTAGAGAGGGAACTTCTCGAAACAGAATAAACCCTAAAAAACTTGCTCCCACAGGTTCAAATAAAATAGCTAGGGTGACTAATGTTGGAGAGATCCATCTAACGGCCCAATTCAAGCTCGTATGACCAATTAATTGCGAAAAAATAGCCATCAGAAACACATATCCATAGACCCTTGGAGAATAGCCAAAATAACCCGAACCTATCAATAATGGTAAAGGAAAAAGAGCGATCGCGGCGGTTGTATAAGCAATAATAATATAACTTCCTACCCTTAACCCTTCTCGTTGTGCTTCTCGTCCCCAGACTAAATAAAGACTGCCCATCCATGCTCCCACTAAGGCTAAAATATTACCTAACAGTGGGTTACTTCCTGTGGGGATGCCCTTAGTATCTCCCAATGCAATGAAAATACCCCCAATTAAAGCGATTATAATGCCAAAAATGGTACGTAAGCTTGGTTTTTCTTGGAACCAAATCCAAGAAATCAGAGATACCCACACAGGGTTAGTAGTTACCAGAGTAGTAGAAGCAACAATACTGGTAAAGGAGAGGGAAGTAATCCAAGTTGCAAAATGCAAACCTAACGCTAATCCCGCACTAATACCATAATAATAAGCTTTAGGGGTAACAGTTATTTGAGAAAAATTACGCCAGGTTGGAACTAAAAAAAAGGCTGCTATAATAATGCGAGATGCCGCTAAAAATAGGCTGAATCCAATTCCTGATTGACCCGATGCTTCTAGGGAAAGACGAATAAAAATGGCTGCCATAGAGACAGCAATTACCCCTATAATTAAAATCAATCCAACTTGCCAAGGATGAGGCGATCGCATCTCTCTTTAATCCTACTTAATTTTCTCTCTTAATTATCCTTAATTTTGGCGATAATCATGAATTTACCCCCCCTTAATGATGAAACAATTTGGGCTATTCTTAATGAAGAAATTGATGATGATACAGTTAATCAGTTAGTCTGGTATTATTTAGGGTATCGTTATGATAAAGTGAGTCAAACTTGGGATAATAGTCAAGTAGCAGAAGATTGGCAAAAAGACTATCCTGAGCCTCCTAATTTTATTGAAAATAGACCACCAATTGTTAAATTAACTCGTTCTATTCCTCAAGAAAATAAACAAATTCTCAAAGAAAAATTAGGATTTAAAGGTTATAAACTTGGCGAATTTAATCCAAGAGATACCCGTCGAGTAACAATGGCTAATTGGTTATTAAGTTATAGGGAATCAATTTAAATTAAAAATAATTTAAAAATGAATGGACTGTTGATGAGTAAGTCGTATATTGACGACAGTAAAGATGTTAAAATTGAACTTCAACCCTGATCAACCCTAACTTATCCTAGTTTAGCTAGTAATTCACGTATAAAACCCCATGGGAGACACTATTACCCTACTATCAAAACGCGAGATCGAAAAAATGCGCCGGGCCGGACGCTTAGCGGCTGCTTTATTAGATCATCTGACTCCCCTGATTCAGCCAGGAGTGAGTACATTAAAACTTAATGATGAGGCTGAACGGTGGACACAAGCTCACGGTGCTGTAAGCGCACCTTTAGGTTATCATGGCTTTCCTAAATCTATTTGTACCAGTATTAATGAAGTGATTTGTCACGGTATCCCCCATGCTAAGCAAATTCTCCAAGATGGGGATATTGTTAATATTGATGTGACTCCTATTCTGGATGGCTATCATGGGGATATTTCTAGAACCTTTTTTGTGGGAACTCCTTCCCCCACGGCCAAGAAGTTAGTAGAAGTGACGGAAGAATGTTTAAAACGGGCTATTTCCGTAGTTAAACCTGGGGCAAAAATTGGAGATATTGGGGCAGCAATTCAAGAATACGCGGAACCTCATGGTTTTTCGGTAGTTAGGGATTTTGTGGGTCACGGTATTAGTAATATTTTTCATACTCCCCCCCAAGTGCCTCATTATGGTACGAAAGGGAAGGGGAAACGGTTACGTGCGGGGATGGTATTTACTATTGAACCGATGATTAATGAGGGGACGTGGGAAGCGGTTATTTTAGAGGATGGTTGGACAGCTATTACTAAAGATGGTAAGCTTTCGGCGCAATTTGAACATACTCTAGCAGTTACGGAAACGGGTGTAGAAATTTTGACGTTACCTGATTAGTGAAATAAAACGCAAAATAGAAAAATTACGTTTAGGGAAACTCAAAATGATATAAACTAAAAAAAATAGCATTGAGTTATCTCCCTATGGCGAGAATTAGAGTAGCTAGGCCTTTTAGTCAGCTATTAGAAGATGTTAACCCCCAAAAATTCCTACCTTTACTGGGGAAATATGGCGCGGCAGATTCCCAAGGAAGGTATTTACATTGGAATGATTTTAAATGGAGGGTTGAGTCAGATGATGATGAATTAGCCGCATGGGTAGCTACTAAAATTTCCCGCAAAACAATCGCTAAGAACTTATCATTATTACAAGCTGAAAATGACCACTGTTTTAGTTATTGTATCCCCGACTCACTATTTACACAATTACATATCATCGATAAAATGACAGGGGGTGGTCGAGAGATAAATGATGGTGCTTTTGTATCTTCCTCTGAAAAAAATCGTTATTTAATCAAAAGTTTGATACAAGAGGAAGCTATTACTTCATCCCAACTTGAAGGGGCTTCAACGACTCGTCAAGTTGCCAAGGAAATGCTAGAAAAAAATCTTACCCCAAAAGATAAATCTCAACAGATGATACTGAATAATTATCTGTTGATGAAAAAAGCTGTTGAAAAAAAAGATGAAGAATTATCTATTGAATTTATTTTAGAGTTACATAAGATTGCTACATACGAAGCAATTGAAAATCAAGCTACACCAGGAGAAATTAGACAAGATAATAGTATTATTATTTCAGATTTATATGGTGAGAATATTTTTCGTCCTCCCGATTGGACAACGATTAAATCTAGGTTGACAAATTTGTGTAATTTTGCTAATAGTGATCACAGTCAAAATAACCGTATTAATTTTATTCATCCTATTATAAAAGCTATTATTCTACATTTTATGATTGCCTATATTCATCCTTTTGGTGATGGCAATGGTAGAACCGCAAGGGCTATTTTTTATTGGAGTATTCTCAGGTCTGGTTATTGGTTATTTGAATATGTTTCCATTAGCAAACTTATTCAACAAAAACGTGGAGATTATGACAAAGCCTTCATTTATACTGAAACTGATGATTTTGACCTGACATATTTTCTCTATAATCAGGTTGATACGATAGAAAAAGCGGTTAAATCTTTGTATCAGTATATAGACAGAAAACAACAAGATTTTTATGAATTTATGGACTGGATAGACAAAAGTCCTGTGGCAAAAAAATTAAAAACAGGTCATTTAGAAATATTAAAAGAAGCGTTAAGAAACCCAGGTAGGGAATTTACGTCAAAACAAGTAGCCATAGATTTCGGGGTAACTGAGAATACTGCTAGAAGTTATCTTAATAAATTAGTTGACAAAGATTTATTAATACCTGCTCAATCTAAAAGTGGCAAAACTGTTCTTTATCTTGCTCCAGCTAACTTAAGAACAAGATTGAAACTTGAATAAACTATTATTAGAACTTATCATGCTAAACGACGATAGAGTTCAGCATTAGTAGAAATTAAGTGATCCCACTAACTTGACTTTTTACCTAGTAAGAATGGTGTATTTATCTTAGTCATTATAGCATTAAAACAAAAAAATATCTCTACGCACAATAACTCTCAATCACTCGTCCAAAACTCCACAATTTAGCATAATATCCCTGACTTATCTCATCTCCTTCATCCGACAAACTATCAATCGCAATTCCATTTCTGCCCATCTGTATTCCCGAACTATGAATATAATATCCTTCCCCTAAATATAAGGCAACATGATCAACTTTTTCAGTACCAAAAAAGATTAAATCCCCTGGTAAGAGTTCTTCTTTTGTAATTCTTTTAGTGAAATTTTCTTGTTGATAAGAATCTCTTGGCAACCAAATACCAGAATTAGCAAATGCTGCTTGTATCAAACCCGAACAATCATAATTTGGCCCCACTGTTCCCCCCCATAAATAATAATTAGGTTGGGTCATAGCTATTTTTGTAAAATCTATAATTTGACTCAAATAAGGTTCAATTTCTCGACGGGATAAAATAGTCGGTTGATAAGGTTTAGACGCGAGATATAAATCTTCTTTGTTAGTAGCAGATAACCAAGCAATATATCCATCTTCGCACAAACGCACTCGTATAGCTTCTGTTTTCACGGGAGAGTCTAAAACTTTTAGATGTCTTCCTGGAGATACTTGAGTGGCTAAATTATTACAACTAGACCCATCAAATAAATCAAGGGCATAATGACAATAATATTCATCATCAGTGGAGGATAATAAGGGGTCTAAGGAAGTAGATACAGAAGTCATATGGTCAGAAAATAATGAATAATGGATAATTTATCAATTGTCAATGCTTGATTAGACATCGGACAATAAAGACAGTCAAGTAAGGGTCTGATGTTCCAGAAATATTAAGATTTGATCATAATCATCTTATAGGGTGATTGATTTTTTCGTCGAACTCGCTACAATCTTTAAATAAGGGCTGAAAAATTTAGGAATTATCCGCCATGGATTGTCGTCATATTCAGTTTTCTATGGACAAGTCTAAGGTTGATCTTTGGCAACTTCAAGCATTATTTAATGAAGCTGCATTTTGGGCTAGAGAACGAACCCTTGAGGATTTAGAGATAGCTATTAATAATAGTAATCCTGTAGTAACAGTGTGGGATGGAACCCGAATGATTGGGTTTTGTCGTGCCACTTCTGATGGGATTTATCGTGGTACAATTTGGGATGTGGTAATTCATCCTGATTATCAAGGGGCAGGGTTAGGCCGCAAATTAGTAGAAACAGCTTTAAGTCATCCTTTGATGAGTCGTGTTGAACGGGTTTATCTGATGACAACCCATCAACAACAATTTTACGAACGCATCGGATTTGAGGAAAACAAATCAACAACGATGGTGTTACATAATACTTATGAAATGAGTGCTTTATCTGTGTCTAAACACTCTCTGGAATTTCAGACCAAGGAATTAGACACTGTAAGCGTGTAACACATTGGGGGGACAAGTCTATCAGATTTAATTGTCCCCCCATTTTTTTCAATAAAGTTTGACATAAAAGACATTTCATTCCTGGGGAATTGTCTAGTTTTTGACTCCATTCTTTTAGAGAATTAAGGGTTAATCCAGACATTTCTAAGGGTTCTATTTCTGATTGCCAAAGTTCCATAGAACAGGGAATATCAACGGTAATTTTTACTAAATTTTTATCCTTATTAATTGAGGTAAATATTTTAATAGTTCCTCTTTTTATTAGACTAATTCCTGTTTCTACTAAGATAATTAATCCTTGTAATAAGCGTTCAGAATCAGCGTGAATATAGCAATCAGGATTAGGAGTTTCAATTATAATTTGTAAATTATAATTAATCGCTTGTAAATGAGTGAAATTATATAAAGTTTCTAATAAATTAGCAACAGAAATTACTTGATTTTTTAAATCAATTCTACTATAATCAATTTTAGAAATAGTAACAATTTGATCAATAGTATTTAATAATTTTTGTGCTGATTTATAGGCTTGCTCAATAAATTCTCGTTCTTCTTCGTGATTTTCACAAAGATCAGATAAAATAAGTTGATGTAATCCCATTAAAGTACTGAGAGGTGAACGTAATTCATGGGAAGTTTTGGCTAAAAATCCACTTTTAAACTGACTTAGTTGAACTGCCATTTGATAAGCTAGTTTTGTTTGTTCTAACTCTTGTTTTAACGCTTCAATTTCATCATTCATCATTAACTATTCTCACACTTCCCTGACGTAAGATTTTCCATCCTTTATCTTTCCATTTTGCCACAGTTGAGGGCAGTCCACTACCGTATTTTTCCATGTCCTTTAATGAATTTTCCTCTAATGTCCACACATCAGGGAAATTTTTAGCAATTTGTCCCATTTTTTCAAGGGGAGGTTGCCCAGATAAATTAGCACTGGTGGTAGCCAAACAACCAGTTTTACTTAAAATAGCTAAAGCGGTTTTATGATTAGGAATACGAATACCAATAGTAGTAGAATCAATAGGATTCATAGCTGCTGGAACTAAAGAAGATGCAGGTAAAACTAAGGTTAAAGGTCCGGGCCAATAATCTTGGGCAATCTGTTGCCAAATCTTCAATTCTTCTGGAGTTCCTGTCACATATTGCCATACCTCTTGAGAAGATGAACCCATGAGAATTAAGGGTTTGTCGGGAGGTCGTTTTTTGGTGGCAAATATTAGGGAAGAATTTTCAGGTAGGACTGCTAACGCAGGAACAGTATCTGTAGGAAAACTAACGACTTTTCCCTTAATTGCACTTTCAATTAATTCAAATTGAGAAATTTTTGGCATTATTGAACCATCTGCATTACCTATTGGTAAATTAAGATTAGCATATCGATTATTTATTACTGTACCTAAACTGGAAAAAAATAACAATTCAGCAGACTGGTTTAGAAAAGATGTGGATGTCAAATTAGATTAAATATTAATAAACCATGACCTATGAAGTTACCCTAAGATGAATAATAGATATTGGGTAATCGAGAACAAATTATTAACCGATGACAACTTACTACTACGTTTTGGCCAGTCAACGCTTTCTCTTAGAAGAAGAACCCTTTGAAGAAGTGCTTCAAGAAAGACAAAGGGACTATAAAGAGAAAAACAAAGAGATTGATTTTTGGCTGATTAAACAACCTGCCTTTTTAGAAGCCCCAGAATTCGCAGGAATTAAGGCTGAATGCCCTCAACCTAGCGTGACGGTGATTTCTACTAATCCTCAGTTTATCACCTGGCTCAAGTTACGCTTAGAATACGTTGCAAAAGGCGAATTTGAAGCCCCATCCCCCACTATTCCCGACCCGTTAGCCTCTCTCGAACCAGTATCGTAAACTTTTTACGTAAATGGGGTCAACAGCCGTTGACCCCTACAATGGTCTTTTGCCGGACATAGTATGAATTATTAAGCCCCTACTGACTTTTAACTTCTGAAACAGGTGTTAAAGTTACCTGTTTGACTTCCCCTTGACTGCCTAATAATTGGGCTGGTTGGTTATTGACCGATAGGTTAACAGCCCCCGCATTACCCGCCCTAATTAACAGGGTTTCTTGGGCTTGCCAACGCTGTTGTGCGCCTTTTTCCAGAATACCCTCATATTCAGTTTTCCCGTCTACTTTCACTTGAACCCAAGAGTCATCATCGAGTTTGATGGAGGCCGTCACAGGAGTATTCCCATTCGTGTTAGGAGAGGGAGAGACATTAGGGTTCGCTGCGATCGCACTTTCTGTCGAGGGAGATGGTGCAGTTTGAGGACTTTGTGATACAGAAGAAGGGGTAAGAGAAACATCAGTTTGCGGACTTTGTGATACAGGAGAAGGGGTAAGAGAAACATCAGTTTGCGGACTTTGTGATACGGGAACCTTTTCTAAAATAGAAGAAGATTTTTCCGCAGAAATCAACTGATTTGAAGTAGGAGAAGGGGCCGCCGTCACCTCATTATTAGGAACAGTTGGAGGTTCAACAGGTTGCGTCTTGGTGGGGTTAACCACTTGAGTTGACTGGTTAAGGGCGGTGTTTTGTTGGACAGGGGGACGAGAGAACAGATAAAATAATCCAGCGATCGCGCCTCCTAATAAGAGAAAATATAACCAGTAAATTTTAAAGGCCTTTCCCCTAAAAACTTCCCTTATTCCCGACGTTTCAGGGGAAGGAGAAGGCATTGTCTCAACAGAAACAGAAGGTTTGGTTAAGGTTTGAATAGCGTGGGGAGGTGGTTCTTCTCCAGAGGGTTCCATAGGGGGACAACTGACAAACTCAGGAGAAATATTTAAAATTTGGGTTGACTCAGATTTAGATATTTGTTGCGCTAAACTATGACCATCGAGTTCTAAAGCTTCCCCATAACGTCGAATAAAGCCTTGTACATAGATTAATTCCGGTAACAGGTCTATTTGTCCGCTTTCTAGGGCTTTTAACATAGGCAACCGCACAAAGGTCATAGAGGCGATTTTTTCCAGGGATAAATCATGTTTTAACCGTTGTTGCTGTAGATAATTCCCGATTTCTTTGATTTGTTCGGTTTGGTTAGAATTATACTTGCTCATTGATTTGTTCTTATGAATTATGATTTTATAAAGATGATTATTGAACGTTTAGGTTAGTCACGGTTCCTTGACGAATATTGACAGTACATTTCTAAAGTACTTGACGCTGTCTAGACCCTTCAACTAACACTCCGTTTCCTCTTACTCCTTGTTGATTGTCAGAGATAAAAAAAGTTTCAGCCCCCCCAGTAAATTCTATTTTGCGACCTGTCCCTAAGTTAATACCAATGATGCCACCAAGATCAATTTGATTGCTAGAAATTTGTTTTGTGATGCTATCTTGACATAAACGAACTGTCTGTTGATCATTTAGAAACCTTATCAAAGTTATACTCAGCTTGAGTCACTAATCCTTGACTAGGATTGATAGTACATTGATAGGTTACAGGTTGCTCATTGTTCCTTCCTCCTAAACCTTAAAAGCCTCTCGCTGTGAGTTAGCCACGTCTACGCCACCTGCTCTAGTTGGGGAGACCCCAAGTAGAGCAGTGGCTCCTTTTAAGGCGTGGCAGTGGAGCGAAACGGGGTTTTAACCGGTGTGTATCCTTCGATATGCTACAATAAAAGCGTGAGTAAGAACAAGGTTTGTCATGATGATATTTTGCTAGATGTCGAGGAGCAACTGGCGAACCCGAAGGGGGAGAAAAAACCATTATTTAAAGGGAAAAGAGTAGCTAGAGGCTTGTATAAAACGGGAGAAAATCAGCTATTAAATGCGGATGTTAATGGTGCATTTAATATTAGACGAAAGAAGTTGAATTCTCTGGCATCGTTTCAGGATCAAAGGATTTTTTCTTAATTGGGGAGATAATCCCTAAATGTAAATATTTAAAATATTCATAACTTCGTACTTCATTTTACTTTAATTTTCGGAGAGTGACAGAAGAGGGTTAGTTACGCTGACTTCAGAGACACTCACCTCAGTAATATTCAATGGGACGAATACACCAAATGGGAAGGAGTAAAAGGGTTAGAAACCGTCACAGGTATATCTGATAAATTACGGGAATATTTACAGTCAAAGGGTTTAATTTCGTAGGAGCATGGCATTATTATTTGTCGGAATAAACCTTAAATTTCATGTTGCCATGCTCTTCACCCATTGTTAATAATAAAATTTGGGCATGGCAATTTATAATTTATATCAAAAAGTTGATTTTATTTTAAGAGAAGATTAAAATACAGTAAGATAAACATCATACCTGTCCTTTTTTCCAATATCAATATTCATATTGGATAACAATTGAAACAAAATAATGGGGAATGGCTTTTTAAAACCTATGAAGCACAAGATAATAGTTTAAACCTATATTCGGTTGATTTACAAATTTCACTGGTGGATATTTATCAAAGAGTCGATTTTGCCTTAAGTGAAGAATAATGAGATATAATATAGAAAATAGACAATAATTTTATCCGGTAAGTAACCATCAATGACTGTCAAACCTTTTGATTTTAGCCACTACTACACCTATAGAGAGTTATTAGAATATTTGCATCAAATGACCGATGTTTATCCCCAACTTATACAACTAAAAATTATTGGACAAAGTTATGCGGGAAAAGATATTCCTATAGCTATTCTAACGAATCAAAACACCGGAAAGTATTTAGAAAAGCCTGGATATTGGATAGATGCTAATACCCATGCAGGAGAAGTTACAGGTTCTGCCGTTGCTTGTTATATTTTATATTATTTATTAACCCAATATCAACAAGATTCTATGGCGACCCGTTTACTGGATCATCACACTATTTATATATTACCAAGAATTGCCATTGATGGGGCCGAAAAATATCTGACTACTCCCTATCGTTTACGTTCTAGTATTCGTCCTTATCCCTATCCCGATGAACAAGATGGACTCCATCAAGAAGATATCAATGGGGACGGTTTAATATTACAAATGCGGATAAAAGATGACTGTGGAGGATGGAAAATTTCTGAACAAGAACCCCGTTTAATGGTTAAACGAGAACCCGAAGAATTTGAGGGAACCTATTATACTATTTTACCTGAAGGTTCTATCCTTAATTATGATGGCTATGAAGTTAAATTAGCTACTACTTTTGAAGGAATGGACTTTAATAGAAATTATCCCTATCTTTGGTCACCAGAAGGACAACAACAAGGGGCAGGAGATTTTCCCTTTTCTGAACCAGAAACCCGTGCAGAAGCAGAATTTTGGCAAGAAAATCGGAATATTAATGGGTTTATTAGTTATCATACTTATTCTGCGGTAATTTTGCGTCCTTATAGCACTCATGCTGATGAACATTTTCCCGTTTCAGACTTAGATATTTATAAATTACTAGGAGAAAAGGGTACAGCAATAACTGGATATGAATGTATCTCTGTTTATCATGATTTTCGTTACCATCCTAAAGATGTTACCTATGGGGTAATGGATGATTATGCTTATGATCATTTTGGTTGGTTTGGGTTTACCATTGAGTTATGGGATGCCCCAACACAAGCAGGTGTTAAGAAAGAAAATTATATCGACTGGGGTGGTAAACATCCCATAGAAGATGACTTAAAATTGTTTAAGTGGAATGATGAAAATGAGATAAAAGGTTTTATTGACTGGCAACCTTTTAATCATCCCCAGTTAGGAGAAGTAGAAATAGGTGGCTGGAATTTTAAAGAAATGTGGCAAAATGCCCCAGAAAAATATTTACCTGAAATCTGTGAAAGGCAATGTAAATTTGCCTTAACTCATGCGTTAATGTCTCCTTTATTAGCCATATCTAAGGCTACAATTACTCATCAAGGTGCAGATATTTATCACGTCGTTTTTGAGTTAGAAAATAGAGGATTTTTACCAACTTATACAAGCCAAAAAACCTTAGAACGTAAGGCAGTTCGTCTTATAGAAGTTATTCTCAGTTTACCTGAAAAAGTGAGTTTAATTAGTGGAAAATTAGAACAAGAAATAGACCATTTAGAAGGCCGTTCTAATAAAGCTTATAATACTTTTGCTAAAGGAACTGATTACCGTCGTCATCTAGAATGGGTAATCAAAGGGCCTGTTGATAGTATAATCGAGATTACTGCTTGTTCAGAAAGAGCAGGAACGGTCAGATGTTCTTTAAATATTAAAATGATTTGAATGTAAATAAATAATACAACACCGAAGACGAGTTCAGTAGGAGAAGTTTATGATAGTCACATCTGTTCTTAAACAATGTTGCTCAAAGGTATGTCAGCACAAGTTGTAGAAAAAGAAGCCCTGTATATTTTGAATCACTGTACCAAATATCTGGCCAGAGATAATACAGATGGTCGCCATAACTACTTTACTCGTTTCAACCCCAATGATCCCAGAAGTAATATTAGTGAAGTATGGCGATTTCCTATCATTGATAGTTATCGAGATAAAGATAATCCAGAAACTAGCTATAATTTTAACGAAGTTACCTTTGTCTATGCAGCATTAGGCAATAATCAACCCCAATCTGTATCAGTTATTGGAACTTTTGCTAATCTGTATGAACCCATTCCCTTACTACCCATTTCCTTTTTAGAAGAAGCAACAGGTTATTATGCTGTTACCGTTGTGGTTCCCAAAGGGGAAAAACATATCTATAAATTCCTAGTGGATGGTATCGTCCAATTAGATCCGATTAATCCCCAACACGTAATTTTAGATAATGGAGAAACTTGGTCAAGATTTTTTACTCAATTGTGTACGGAAATTTTGGTTTTAGAACATTGGGAAGTGCAAATTTTAGAACGATTAACCGATCAATGATCTTCGCAATGATCCCAATGGAGATGTTAAACGAGAAGTCAGAGATTGGCCCATTAGCTATGAACAATTAGAACCCTATTACGTCCAAGTCGAACAATTAGTCGGGTTAAATGGGACTAGCAATAATCAATTAAAACCCTTCAGTCAAGACTTTTTACAACGACCCCTTCAACCCAATCCCATCAGTCAATACGCCAAGACAGGGATGGAAGAATTAGGGAGACGATTGACCAATAATGGACAACCCATTAGTCCCTATCGTACCCCTTTAGCTGTGATTACCGAAGATCACGCCCCCAGTGGCCGGAAAGTTCCGAGCGATCGTGAAACCATTAAATCCGGTTATGTCAACCGTTATGGCGATCCTTTAGGCTTAAAATCGAGTACCTGGGTTTCCCTTCTCAGTCCGATCAAAGATTTAGACAATTTTCAGCTATGGACAAATTGTGTTGTCACCTATCTGGAAAATCAAGGCGATCGCATTAATAAAATCCATTATCGTGACCCCAGTGGTAGAGAAAGGATAATTGAGGTGAAACAGGGGACTATGGTGATTGTTGCCTGTTCTGCCATTGAATCAGTCCGCCTCTTAAAACTATCGGCTAAAACTAATGCTGACTTTGATCGTCGGATCAACCAAAATCAAACCGAAGCCAATAGCTTATTAGGGAAATACTTTCTGACTCACTGTTTTGGAGGGGCTGAAACCATTGTCAGAGGAATTCCCAGACAAAACCAACCTTTGAGATTTGATAAATCTGTTTCTTTAGATAGTGACTGGGCTATTGATTGTTGCGCCACAGAAGACTTTTTGAGAAGCAATGGATTATGGGCCGGGGCAGCTATTTATAATAATACCTCCGATCAGGCCTTACCTATGTCTTTAGGACGGACTCACGGCAGTCAAGACTTAGATACCATTTGGCAAACCTTTGTCAACGATACCCGTCTCACAGGACAAGGATTAGTAGATTTTCTCGATGAAAACTTTGGAACACGCCTTTCTGTGAGTTTTATGGCCAATCAAGTTCCCCTGAGAAGCAATCGCATCGAACTCCATCCTACCGTAACTGATAAATGGGGCCGGCCGAGTGCTTATATTCGCAAAATTTGGCATAGCCATGATGTTTATCTGATGAGTGTTTTGGCAAAACAATGCGAACAAGTTCTCTTTTTAGGGCAGGCCAACGATAACTTAAACGAAATTGAAGAAGGAGGGATTTATTTAGCAGAAAATGCCTTAGCCCGCATTGCCAATCATATTTTAGGAGGGGCCCGTTTTGGTAACGATCCCAATGATTCTGTTCTCGATGTTAATTGTCGCGCTTGGCAATTTGATAACCTTTATGTGACGGATGGTTCCTTTATGCCTACTTCTGGGGGGCTAATCCTACCCATACCATTGAAGCAAATGCCTTTCGTGTAGCTGATCATTTATTAGGGAGACTGTAAATGGACCCAAGATTTAATGAGATTTTTACCCAACCCGAAAACTCTATTTTTCAGGTTGTTTTCTATCCCGATCGCATTTATCATGCCCAATATTTGAATGCCACTCGCAGCGATCGCTATCGTTACAATGTTCAGGAAGTCAGAAGCAAGCAGGATCTTAATGTTCTTAAAGGGGAAGTTTATCTCGATGGTCAATTTCTCAGCAATTTTGTGAGAATTGAATATCGTTCTAGTCATTTAGTAGAATTGGCCCGAGAAAAAGGACGTTTCTTACGACAAGAACTTTTGGCTTTTGTGAAAGTGATCCCAGAGAATGGACAAAATATTGCTGAATCTATGGTTAAACTGCTCTATTCTCCCTGGATAGATGCTTATCAAGTCGAAATCTGGGAAACCCTCGAACCCCCAACCAATAATTCCCATGATTTTAAAGTGTTGGATATGATGGGCTATCAAAAACCTATTACCCGTATTCCTGCCTTTAACCCAGCTTTAAGAGATATTAAAGCTCTGAAACAACTAGAACTAGCAGTTCGGGAAAATGATCGGGATCTTCCCTTTGGTTATACCATCAATAATCCTGCTTGGGATAACGATTACGAACGTTCCTATCAAGTTCCCAATACTCCTCAACCGAGTTCTAACTTGAATACCGTCAAGGTGGACAACTATTTGATTAACTTCCAACGGGGTTGGTTTATTCAATCAGAAGATGTAGAACCTGTACGATATTTAAACGCTTTGATGCAACCAAATAACCCAGATTTCGATACCACTGGGACGAATGTGATTGAGATGCGTTGGATTGTACAACGAGATTTAGGCAGTTCTCTCGTCTTCTTCCATGAAGTGACCATTCCTCCAGGAAAAGTGGAAGGAACTCACCGTCATATAGGGTCAGAAGAACTTTACTACATTGTTGAAGGAACGGGTATTGCTTATCTGGGGGTGGGAGATGATCCCAAAACAGATCATTTTCCTACTGTTACAAGAGATATTTTTGGCATAGGCAAAAAAGAATGTAAGGAATTACCAGTTAAACCAGGTAGCGTTATTTATACCAAGAGTGGAGGGATTCATGGTATCCGTAACCCTGGTAATACTCCCCTAAAATTTATCGCCTTCCTCTATCACAGCAGTTAATTGATGTCTACCACCGTCTAAAGGTGAATCGAACTTAAACGACTTAATTTCATCCCCTATAACCACTGAAAATTATCATGTTAATTGTTCATTCCGATGCCGTTTTTAGAGTTGAACCAGGTACGGTTCCTAGCTATAACAGCGATAATACCCTGCTGAGATTGATGGCCTTGCGGCAAAAAACTCAATTAGCTGCAGCAATAAAGTCTTACAAGGATCAGGCCGTAGAGAACCCTTTTTTGCCGTTGATTATATGGACTTACATATTATGCGGCCAGAATGTGGCATCGGGTTACATCGTCATCGAGATAATCAAGAAATCTTTTTTATGATTGATGGTCGTGGGTTAATGGTCGTCGGAGATTGGGCCAAGTTTCCTAACCGAGAACGCTGCTTTGAAATTCGGACACTCCAAGCGGGTCATTTTGCCATGTTAAAAGGTGGAAATCTTCATGGGTTAATGAATGTTACAGATGAAAATGCTTCCCTGTTTATGTTTGGAGGATACGATTAATTATTAAAACCTTTAACAAAGGTTAGTTTGACAAAAGTTATCATAGAAAAAACACTAGCGCTAGGGTATTTCGTATTTTCACCAACCCCACCCTAAAAGGGACGGGGATCAACCGAACCAATTCGGTTGACGAAAGAGGTGAATAGCCCTGCAACGCTTAGCAATCCCACAGACTTCCGAATACCTCCCTAGTTCGGATTCCCTCTAAGCCCGATTGGTACAGGCGTTGCTAAAGACAAGACATGGTTTGCTGAGTGGGCGAAGGGACTTTAAACTTACAAAGGGATTGGCTACGTTAAGTAGTCGGACATAAATAAACAATACTATGTTAAGAAATGTAACTAGGTTGTAACCCCTCTCCCTGCTCCGGCGCTCCCCTGCTCCGGCGCTCCCCTGCTCACTTCACCGTAACGTTTATTTTTGTCGAGTTACTTAGCGGTCAAACCAAAAAACAAATATCTGTCAGCGATGCTAACTGGAAACGGTTAGGGCAGATAGTCTTTAGTAAGGTAACTTTAATTAGACACTCAAACGGTTTAATCGTTACTTGTTAAAGAAATATAAAGCCGTCCTTCGCTTCGCTCAAGGATGGGGTTTCAAACCCAAATTTTCGATGAAGTATATTGGTATAGCTGAAGCAGCATATCTTTTAGGAGTTTGTCGTCAACGAGTACAACAATTACTCTATGCCGGTAGAATTAAAGGGGCTTTTAAAGAAGGAAGATATTGGCGAATTCCTTTATTTAACGGGAAAATGCCCCAAATTATTCCAGGAAAAAGAGGTCCCAAAGGCACTTGGCGTAAACGTCCTCAACAGGCAAAGACTTATATTCATGTCAATACAAAGATAATTCAAGCCAACCGCAAAAAAGTCGATAAAGATCCAGTAATTTGTGTCAGACAGGGTAATAGAGTCAAATATTGTCATAAAGTCGACATTTTAGGGGGACTTTGCCGAGTGGTGTATGACCCCTATCATCCCCAATCTTGTGGCGCAACTGTTTGGGTAGAAGTTAATCCAGTCGTGGCTGAACTTATCGGCAAAAGTAACCCTTTAATCACTCAATCTTTTGCCACTTCTTTTGCATAAACTAAGGTTCAATAACTGTTCACATACAAAAATTCTTCAAGGAGAGGCAAGATAATGTATCAAGATTTTGGCGCAGTTGTGAATAGGGATCAAGTGGAATTTAAGTTATTTATTCCTGATAATACGGTTGATAAGTCTCAATATACCAGAGGAGGATCACCACAAATTCAAGAAATTAGGATTCGGGGAGATTTTCAAGAACAAATAGGGGGTGTTTCAAAGGCTAAGGGATCATCTAGTTTTCTAAGACCCTGCTAAAAAAGCCCCTGACTCTTACCAGGGGTTTTTGCTTATAATAAAGTTTTATATATAGAGATTATGGCCGCTATGGTTGAAATTTACACTTGGAGTACCTGTCCTTTTTGTATTCGCGCTAAAGCCTTATTAACCAAAAAGGGCGTTGATTTTACTGAATATTGTATCGATGGCGACGAAGTAGCGCGAGAAAAAATGGCACAACGGTCTTATGGTCGTACAAGTCTACCCCAAATTTTTATCAATGATCAGCACATTGGTGGTTGTGATGACTTATATGCTTTAGAATCTCAGGGTAAACTTGACCCATTACTGCAAATATCGGTGGTTGAATGAAATTAGCCTTTATTATCGATCCCTTACCCCGTTTAGATCCTGGTCATGATACCACAGTCGCTTTGATGGAAGCTGCCCAAATGGCAGGTCATGAAGTCTGGGTAACAGAAGTTCATCAATTAAGTGTTATTGACGGCAAAGCTTGGGCTATTTTACAGCAAGTTCAATTAACCCCTGTTCAATTACAAGAGGGAAAATGGATAGCTGTTCCTAACTGGTATCAAGTCTCTGCCGGGGTTTTACGATGCCTAGAAGACATGAATGTGGTCTTTATGCGAAAAGACCCTCCAGTTACTATTCGTTATCTTTATGCCACTTATATTTTAGAGTTAATTAATCAGCAAAAAACCTTAGTAATTAATTCTCCTCAAGGGTTACGAGAAGCTAATGAGAAAATGTATACTCTGCAATTTTCTGCGGTGATGCCAGAAACCATTGTTAGTCAAAATAAAGCAATTATTCGAGAATTTGTAGAACAAAAAAAATTAGCTGTCCTTAAACCTTTAGGGGGAAAAGCAGGAGAAGGTATCTTATTTTTAGATCCCGGCGATCGCAATTTTAATTCCATTGTTGAAGTTAGTACCCAACAAGGACAAGAACCAGTCATGATACAGCGTTTTTTACCTGAAGCAAAAGACGGAGATAAACGCATTATTTTACTTAATGGTGAACCTATTGGGGCAGTTAATCGTGTGCCAACGGGTCAAGAATTTAGGGGTAATATGGCAGTAGGAGGACGAGTAGAAAAAACCGAAATTACTCCTAGAGAACAAGAAATTTGTGCTAAAGTTGGCCCAAAATTACGTCGAGATGGCTTATATTTTGTAGGTATTGATGTCATTGGTGGTTATTTAACAGAAGTCAATGTTACCAGTCCTACAGGAGTTCGAGAAATTGATCGTCTTGAGCATACTAATTTAGAAAAACAAGTAATTGACTGGTTAGAATCCCCAGATAAAAGTTAGGGAACGGTCGGTTAGGGAAGAGTCGGTTAGGGAACACTAAAAGAGCGATCGCTTCATTAGTGAGTTAAGAGCTTTAGTCGCTTTTTCTTTTTCATAGTTAAGCTATACAAAGAAAGGTTCCCTACGCAACCTATAATGGCAGTCCACGAAGGTGGACTTTGTTTCTATAGGATAAGGCTTTAGCCTTTTATTAATTATTAGTTTAGCATAGGTTAATTAATTAGCAGGTAGTACCCCAACTTTAACCTCAAGGGTCAAAGATTGACCATCACGTTCAACTTGTAAAGGTAATGTTTGGCCGATGGAAGTTTTTTCCACTGCTTGTTGTACTGTACCAGGATCTTTAAGGGGTTTTTGATCAATTTCTTGTAAGACATCACCAGGTTTTAAACCAGCTTGATCGGCCGGAGAATTTGGAGCAACATTCATAATTAAGATGCCAGTATCAGCTTGAATTGTTAATCCTTTAGTTTGTTGTAATTCCTGTTTAATTTCTGGAGTAATTCCCACCATTTGAATGCCTAAATAGGGATGTTCTGCTTTACCTGTAGAAATTAATTGCTGAGAAATTTGTTGCGCTTTATTAATAGGAATAGCAAAGCCAATTCCTTGTGCATCCTTAATAATAGCCGTATTCATTCCAATTACTTCACCCAGAGAATTCAATAAAGGGCCACCGGAATTACCAGGATTAATTGCGGCATCAGTTTGAAGAAACTCTACCCGTTTATCTCCAACTCCAACTTGAGAACTAAGACGACCAGTAGCACTAATAATTCCGGTTGTTACCGTATTATCTAAACCTAAAGGATTACCAATAGCGATCGCCCATTCGCCAACTTGAAGTTTATCAGAATTTCCCATTTTAATAGTTGGTAAATTATCGGCCTCAATTTTAATCACAGCTACATCAGTTACCCTATCTTCTCCTAATACTTTACCAATTAAAGTACGACCATCTTTTAAAGTAACAGTAACTTGATCTGCTCCATCTACCACATGAGCATTAGTCAAAATTTTTCCATCATTACTAACGATAAATCCTGAGCCTGTTCCCCGTTGAATCTGACTATTAGGAATCTCAGGAATTTGTGACCCAAAAAAGGGATCATTAGAAATAGAGGGATCTTCTGTTTTAACAGTGCGAGAAGCATTAATTCGTACAACTGCTGGCCCTACTTTATTAACCACATCAGTGACAAAATTACCTGAATCAGTAGGAGGTGCTAAAGCTAATTCTGATTGAGCATTAGCGGGTTGTGATTGGGTCAGATTTTTAATATTTTCTGTAATTAATTGGGGAAAATTAATCGCATAAATTCCCCCAACTCCTATACCAATGCCGAAGATAACTAAAGATAAAGAAGTTAAATATTGTTTGCCTTTTGATTGAGTATTATTCATATTAATTTGATTGTCTTTCATGACTATAGCTACCTTTAGATTGCTAATGGGAAGAGAAGAAAGTCAGCCCAGGTGAGGAGCAATCTTTTGGAAAACGGCTTGGGCTGACATTTATTAATGTAGATCGTAGATATGACTTACAGGTGACATGGTTATGACAATTTCATGTCACATTTTTAACAATCAGTTATGATTGTTTTACTACAATTAAAAAAGATCCCTTTTACTAAAAAATTGTTAAAATGACCCTAGAATTGCAAAACTCCCCTAAATCAAGGGACTTGACTCCTTTAGACTGTGATTTGACCATTGTTGGGGGTGGCATTGTGGGTGCTACCTTGGCCAATGCCCTCAAAAATTCAGGACTAAAGATTACTATAATTGAGGCTCAACCCCCGGAAAAATCTGCCACTAAACCCCAAGCTTATGCTCTTTCCCTCCTCTCAGGACGTATTTTTCAAGGAATTGGGGTCTGGGACAAAATGTTGCCTCAGATGGGCAAATTTAGCCATATTGCTCTCTCAGATGCGGATTATTCTGGGATAGTCAAGTTTCAAACCTCAGATTTAGGAACGGATTATTTGGGCTATGTAGGGCAACACAACAGCATTTTAAAGACCCTTCAAGAGGCGATCACGGGTTATTCTAATATTAGGTCGTTATGTCCGGCTAAAGTCGTTCAGGTCGATTATGAAGCGACTCAAGCTATCATTACTCTGGAGATAGCTCGACAAGTTCGACAAGTTCGCACAAAATTAGTCATCGGGGCTGATGGCGCGCGATCGCCAATTCGCACTTTAGGGGGTATTAAAACCCAAGGTTGGAAATATTGGCAATCTTGTATCACCTTTACTATTAAACATAATTGCCCTCGCAATGATATCGCTTTTGAAAGATTTTGGTATAGTGGGCCAATGGGTATTTTACCTTTACAGAGAAACCTTTGTCAGGTTGTTTGGACTGCCCCTCACACTCAAGCAAAAGCAATTCAAGAATTACCAGAATCAGATTTTTTAGCTCAGTTAAAAGAACGGACTCAAGGGTCATTAGGAGAGATAGAATTAGTGAGCGAGCGTTATTTATTTCCGGTACAATTAATGCAGAGTGAGTGTTATATTAAGCCTCGATTAGCATTAGTTGGAGATGCGGCTCATTGTTGTCATCCGGTGGGAGGACAAGGCTTAAATTTAGGGATTCGGGATGCGGCCGCTTTAGCACAAGTGTTACAAGAAGCAAATCAAAAAGGGGAAGATATAGGAGACTTAAAAGTATTAAAAAGATATGAGAGTTGGCGAAGACAAGAAAATTGGTTGATTTTAGGATTTACTGACTTTTTAAATCGGTTATTTTCTAATAATTGGTTGCCCTTGGTAGCAATACGTCGGTTAGGCTTAGAATTGATGGGTTTAGTGCCTCCATTTAAAAATTTAGCCTTGCGATTAATGACAGGTTTACTGGGAAAAATACCTCAATTAGCTAAAAATTGAGATCTCATTTATTGCAAAAAAATACGTTTTTATACCCGGTCGGGTTAAGCTATACAAACAAAGCCCGCAAAGGCGGGCTGGCTCTCCCGTATGTGTGGTGATAAGTAAAGCTTATAATTCGTGTCATTTTGCAGGTCGCTTATCTTCGTTGGTATTGTGAAGATGAATGTAACATGAGATTAAGACCTGATCATTAATCTGTGCAATTATGGAGTCAACCTCATTAAACTTAGTGGCGATCACTATTTTCGTCATGATGTTATCAGCCTTACTTGGCCCTATTTTCCACCTATCCCCCTTCATCCCTGCTGGTACAACGTTAGGAATTTTAGGATTAATGACCCTAGATACTTTAAGCTGGAAAGGTAAAGGGTTAACCTTATTATTAGATTTTTTTGCTTCGGCCGAAGATCGTCAACGAATTATTCATCATGAAGCGGGTCATTTTTTAGCTGCTTATTGTTTAGGAATTCCTATTAATGACTATACTTTATCTGCTTGGGAAGCCATAAAAAAAGGTCAACCAGGAATAGGATGTGTACAATTTAATGATACTTTTTTAGCTGAACAAAAAATACTAGAAACTCCTCTAATTATAGAACGATTTTCAACAGTTTTAATGTCAGGAATTGCTGCAGAAATTGTTATTTATGGTCAAGCTAATGGAGGAGAAGAAGATCGGCAAAATCTGAGAGAATTAATGATAGTATCAGGAATCAATCAAAACCATTATCAAACAAAAGCAAATTGGTCTATTTTACAAGCAAAAAATTTAATTATTAGAAATCAAGAAACCTATGAAGAATTAGTAAAAATGATGGAAAAAAGGCAATCAGTTGCAGATTGTTATCAATTACTACAAGAAAAACTTAAGCAAAATTAATTAGCCAAAATTTTGTAGGGGCGGGTTTTTCTTAACCCGCCGGAGGTTTTTTACATAAATCAATGATTTTCACCAAAAAAACTAGATAAACCCGCCGGAGTTTTTTTTACATAAATCAATGATTTTCACCAAAAGAACTAGATAAACCCACCCTGCTATGTGTAACTAATTTTGTTTAAGCACTTAGCACTGCTATATAATAGAAAAAATATTATAATCCCTCATGGTAGCAAGAAGACTTAAACAATTAGGAAAATATCTACTTCCCCACTGGCGAAATATCACATTAGGAATGGTTTCCTTATTGCTAGTTAATGGCTTAGGGGTCTATATTCCCCTATTAATTCGGGATAGTATTGATGATTTGCGTCAAGCTTTCAGTTTTGACCAAGTATTAAAATATGTGGGGTTAATTTTAATTTTAGCCTCAATTATGTTGGTCATTCGTATGGTATCCCGTCTCTTGATTTTTGGGTTAGGAAGACAAGTAGAATTTGAGCTAAAACAGGGTATTTTTGAACATATTCTTAGCCTTGAACCTGCTTATTTTTCCACTCATACATCAGGAGATTTAATTAACAGGGCTACTAGCGATGTGGATAATATTCGTCGTTTAGTAGGGTTTGCTTTACTCAGTATCATCAATACTATTTTTGCTTATGCTTTAACGCTTCCAGCCATGTTTAGTATTGATCTAAATCTAAGTTTATTAGCCGTTACCGTTTATCCCTTAATGTTAATTACGGTACAAGTATTTAGTAGAAAACTGCAAGAACAACAATTAGCCGTCCAAGAAAACTTATCAGATATTAGTGAATTAATACAAGAAGATATGAGTGGCATGGCCTTAATTAAAATCTATGCCCAAGAAGACAATGAACGTCGAGCATTTGCCCTTAAAAATGAACAATTATTAGCAGCTAATTTATCTTTAGCTCAAATTCGCAATTTACTGTTTCCTTTAATTGAGGCATTATCCTATATTAGTTTACTGTTATTATTAGCATTTGGCACTACTGCTATTGCCAAAGGAGTTATTAGTATCGGCGATTTTGTCGGATTAATTATATTAGTAGAAAGATTAGTTTTTCCCACTGCTTTATTAGGGTTTACTATTACTTCTTATCAACGGGGAGAGGTTAGTATAGATCGGGTAGAAGCTATTTTTCAGGCTCAATCTAAAATTCAAGATAAAGCGAATACAATTAATTTACCCAAAAAAGAAATAAAAGGAGAAATTACTGCACGTAATTTAACTTATACTTATCCTGGCTCTTTAGTACCTGCTCTTAAGAATATTAACTTTACCATTTATCCAGGAGAAACCGTTGCTATTGTAGGACCTATTGGGTCAGGAAAATCTACCTTAGCCAATGCTTTACCTCGTTTATTAGATATTAATTCTCAACAAATATTCTTAGATGGAAAGGATATTACAGAGTTAAAATTAAGGGAATTAAGAGATGCGATCGCTTATGTTCCTCAAGATAGTTTTCTCTTTAGCACCACCATCTACAATAATATTTGTTATGGTGATCCTATGAAAGATCCTTGTGAAGTAGAATTAGCAGGAAAAAAAGCTCAAATAGATGCAGAGATTCTCAATTTTCCGCAACAATATCAAACTTTAGTTGGAGAAAGAGGAATTACTTTATCAGGGGGTCAACGTCAACGAACAGCCTTAGCAAGAGCATTATTAATGGACGCACCTATATTAATCTTAGATGATGCCCTTTCGAGTGTTGATAATAAAACCGCAACTAATATTTTAGAAAATTTTTCTAGGGAACAAAATAAAACCGTTATTTTTATCTCTCATCAATTATCAGCCGCAGCACAAACAGATAGACTTTTTGTAATGGATAATGGTGAAATTGTACAGATGGGAACTCATGAAACTTTAGTCAAACAACCTGGACTCTATCAAAATTTGTGGAAACAACATCAGTTAGAATAGTAATGCTTGGTTCTTCGGTATATGTTATGTTAAATTATCATAAATAATGAACCTTAACTCTTTAGAGTTAAGCTAGATAAACAAAGGTTGCCTACGCAACCTATCATTTAGTCCACGAAGGTGGACTTTGTTTTTATAGCATAAGGCTTTAGCCTTTTATCCATTATCTAAATCTTTGTTAATAAGCTAAGACGCATTTAAACAGGGTATTTGGTTGTTTAGTACAAGAGCTTAAACTCCTTCTCCGGTGCTCCCTTTGCTCCGGCGCTCCCCTGCAATCTCAACTAGCAATTTATATGCTTAACAGCTTACCTTACCACAACTTTCATTAGCAGGAAGGGCTTCCATCATTTTTTGGGGATTAGGTAAGTTAAGATTGTTCATGAAGACAATGAAATTAGCCCGATCTCGCCCCACAAAACGAGGATTCCATTGTTTTTCTTCTCCAATAGTAGATACAGTTTGTCCACGATAATCATGACCAGGATAAACAATAGTTTCATCAGGAAGATTAAACAGTTTTTGAGTTACTGAATCATACAAAATTCCTGCATCCCCACTTTGAAAATCTGTCCGTCCACAACCTCTAATAAATAACGCATCTCCTGTTAATATATAGTGTCCGTTAACTAAATAGGCCATGTGAGTGTCAGTATGGCCAGGAGTAGCGATCGCTTTTATAATTAGACTACCAATGGCTAAGGTTTCGTCATCTTTAATCATTCGGTCGGCACAAGCAACTTGGGCGTTTTCGGGTACAATACCTAAACATCCGGTAATTTCTCTTAATTTACCCGTTCCGGTGATATGATCAGCATGGATATGAGTTTCTAGACAATAACACAAGGTTAAGTCCAATTCTTGTAATAACTGGAGATCGCGTTCTACTTGTTCTAAAACAGGATCAATAAGTACCGCTTGTTTAGTGGCGCGATCGGCGATCAAATAAGTATAAGTTGATGATTCCCTATCAAATAGTTGGCGCAATAACATAGGTTTATTAAATTAAATATGATTAACACATTTTAATATAAAAGGTGGAACAGGCATCTTGCCTGTTGTTCACCCCTAAATTTGCATCAGTTCTCAAGAAGTATTATCATAAAAAAAGTCTAAGTAAAAATTCATCAAGTTGTCTTACTATCATCAACATTCCCAGGCATTTTCTCCCACTTATCTCAGTGAGTTGCAAGGGCAAATCTTAGCGTCTCCTTACTTTACAGTAAATAATCTCAATCGAGACTTTATCGGAACAAAAGGCTTTTCTCTTGTGTTTCAACGTTCTTATTTAACCCAAGTTGCCCAAAATTTTCCTTATTTTAAACCTTATTTAAACCGAGTTGTCCAACCAGAATGTAATGCTTTTTATCTCAATCCCTTACTCCTGGAAATGGGTTCTCGTGTTGATTTTCATATTGATCGTTCTTTACGATCTTACTGTGAAACGATCACCCCACCTTTGGTAGTTAGTGTACTTTATATTAAAGTTCCAGGAGATTTATTAGGAGGAGAACTCATATTACGATCAAATAAGAAACAACTTGCACAAATTCGCCCACAAGTCAATAACTTAGTCTTTTTTCAAGGTGATTTAAGTCATGGTGTTAACCCAGTTAAAAGTTCAGGGATTCGTCTAAGTTTAGTCTGTGAACAATATAACCTCGATGATGAACAATTGAGAGAAATTCCCGATTTTAAACTAGAATCACGGGCTATTAAATCGGAAAAAAAAGCTAATAAATCTAAAAAAAGACGGTAGGCCGATACACTGTCCACCCTACTATAGTAGGACTTACGCAAGGACACTAAACGTAGGATGTGTTCCCAACGCATCCCACTATCTATAGCGTATTTAACTATTTTTTGCGTAAGTCCTATATAGAAAATCGGGCGGGTTTATGGAATTTATTGGTAAAAATAATAAATTGTTGTGAAAAACCCGCCCCTACATCAATTAATCTTCAGCTAACCAACGCACCGCATCTTTAGCATGATAAGTTAAAATTAAATCAGCCCCCGCCCGTTTAAAACTGGTAAGGGTTTCTAAGGTCACTTTTTTCTCGTCAATCCACCCATTAAGAGCGGCCGCTTTGACCATAGCATATTCACCAGATACATTATAAGCCGCCACCGGAAGGTCAGTCATCTCTTTAACCCGCCAAATAATATCCATATAAGATAAAGCAGGTTTAACCATCAACATATCTGCCCCCTCAGAGATATCTAAATCTACCTCTTTTAACGCTTCTCTGGCATTACCAGGGTCCATTTGATAAGTACGGCGATCGCCAAACTGAGGGCTAGAGTCCGCCGCATCCCGAAAAGGGCCATAATAAGCAGAGGCATATTTAGCCGCATAAGAAAGAATAGGAATATGTTCAAATCCCCACTCATCTAAACCTTCTCGAATCGCTTGTACAAACCCATCCATCATCCCAGATGGGGCAATAATATCAGCCCCCGCATTAGCTTGAGAAACGGCTGTTTTTTTCAATAATTCTAGGGTAGGATCGTTTAATACCCGTCCAGTTAAATCTCCCACTTCCAGATAACCACAATGACCATGACTGGTATACTCACACAAACAAGTATCCGCAATAACCACTAAATCGGGAACCGCTTTTTTAACTGCTGTAGCTGCCTGTTGTACGATACCATGATCATGCCAAGCCCCCGTAGCTTCAATATCTTTGATTTCGGGAATACCAAAGAGTATAATAGCCGGAATACCAAGATCGTAAACTTCTTTGGCTTCTTCGACAATCTTATCAACAGACAGTTGATAAACTCCAGGCATAGACTTAACTTCTTGCGCGACGCTATTGCCAGGAACAGCAAATAAGGGATAAATTAAATCATTAGGAGTCAGAATCGTTTCGCGCACCATGCGGCGTAGTTGAGGGTTTTGGCGCAAACGGCGAGGGCGGTTAAGAGGAAACATAAGCAATAGATTATTAAGACAACACAAACGCTTCTTTGATAGTGTACGGCGATCGCGTTCTGGTCACGCCTAAATCTTCTGACTCCTCAATGATTTGTAACGTTGTCAATTTATTAAAGAAGCATTATAATGAGATGAGAACACAAGGGGCCGCAACGGTTTCGACAGGTTGGCGAAAGCTGACTCGTGATTCAGGTCGAGAGTGAGTCTCCTCTCGGAAATCCAAGGCTCAAACAAAAAAGTAACTGCGAATAACATCGTTAGCTTCAAGCGTGTAGCCGTCGCTGCCTAATAGACTCGTCAGAGTACGCTTACTTCTAGTCTGACTCCGTTAAGGATTAGAGGTAAACCCCAACGGATGCACTTAATATCTACCTCTGGTTAGCTATTAAGTAAAGACTTTACTAGAGCATCCCACCATTCGGGATAATGAATGGTTCTCGCCCTGAGGATTAGAGGGGCTAAACCTGTGAATGAGCGGAAGGTAAATACCCAGTCTGGACAGCAGTTCGACTCTGCTCGGCTCCATTATAACCCTAATAAATAACCTAGAATTAAAATTCTAGGTTACAATAAATATGAAACAAAACTAACTTTAATTCTGGTAGATTTTCTCAAATTTAACGACGAGTTTTCACTTGACGAGCTAAATCTTTAAAAGCGTTTAAACTAGGGCCAGGAAGACGACGACTAGTAGGAAGAATCAAAAAGTTAGTCGCAAATTCTACTTCTTTGGGTTCTTCTTTTTTTACCACTGGAGCAACAGCAACTTTTTGCTCTTGAGGAGCTTCTATTTTAGCTGCTTTCTTAACAGATGTTTTCTTACTTTTTGTCGCTTTAGGAGCTTTTCCATTAGCAGTTTCGGCAACTGTTTCTACAGCTTGAGGTTCAGCAACTTGAACAGGAGCTTCTATTTTAACTTTACTGGCTTCAGTTTTTTTATCTTCCTTTAACTCCAAGAAAAATTCTTGTTTTTTGCCACCAAATAAACCTTTAAACATCTCCTAAACATCTCCTAAAAAAATTAATCTATCACACAAACTTGATCAGTTATATTATTATCAACTCAGAAAAAGTAATCTTTTGCAATTATTTTTTACAAAACTTAATATATTGAGAATCCTTCAAGAAAATCATTGAGTATAAATACTTAGCTGTGCAGCCTAAATAAGTCTATGTCCAAAAGTAGAGTTATTCAGGCATAATTATAAAGAAATAAGTAGGTAGACAAAATTAATTACACAAAATTTGTAGGGGCGGGTTTTTGTAGGGGCGGGTTTTTTACATAAATCAATGATTTTCACAAAAAAGTTAAATAAACCCGCCCTTACTACAGTTGTTACTTAACCATTACGACTATATCAAAACCCGCCCTAGCTGTGCAATTAATTTTGCGCGCGGTACTTAATACCAATAAAATTACCAATTAAGATAGAATGGGCAAACAACGAGTTTTATCAGGGGTACAACCTACCGGAAACCTCCATTTAGGCAACTATTTAGGGGCAATTCGTACCTGGGTAGACATCCAAGAAAACTATGATAACTTTTTCTGTGTCGTAGATTTACACGCCATTACCGTGCCTCACGACCCCAAAAGCTTAGCCCAAGATACTTATACTATAGCTGCTCTTTATTTAGCTTGTGGCATTGATTTAGAATATTCTACTATCTTTGTTCAATCTCATGTTACTGCTCATAGTGAATTAGCTTGGTTATTAAATTGTATCACGCCCCTTAACTGGTTAGAAAGGATGATTCAGTTTAAAGAAAAAGCGGTTAAACAGGGAGAAAATGTCAGTGTTGGATTATTAGATTATCCCATATTAATGGCTGCTGATATACTTTTATATAATGCAGATCGTGTCCCTGTGGGTGAAGATCAAAAACAACATTTAGAATTAACCAGAGATATTGCTGCTCGTTTTAACGATCAATTTGCCACCCGACAAAAGCCTGTTTTAAAGATACCTGAACCTTTAATTCGTAGTGAAGGAGCTAGAGTAATGAGTTTAACAGATGGCACTCGTAAAATGTCAAAATCTGACCCTTCTGATCTAAGTAGAATTAACTTATTAGATCCCCCTGAATTAATCGATAAAAAGATTAAGCGGTGTAAAACTGATCCCGTTCGTGGTTTAGAATTTGACAATAAAGATCGACCAGAATGTAACAATTTATTGAGTTTATATGGTTTACTTGCAGGTAAGACAAAACAAGAAGTTACCTTAGAGTGTCAAGAGATGGGGTGGGGACAATTTAAACCTTTACTCAGTGAAACAACGGTTGAAGCTCTTAAACCTATTCGGCTAAAATATCAAGAAATCATGGATAATAAAGATTACTTAGATAAGGTGTTGCGAGAGGGGAAAGAAAAAGCCCAAACCGTTGCTAATCATACCCTAAGTGAAGTCAAAAAAGCATTAGGTTATTTACCTTCTCTATAAAACTGTAAATCACAATTATCCCCAAAAGTCAAGTTACTCATTCATTTTGTTATCAATCTTATGATTAATCGTTTTCGTCAAGCTGTTCAAAATAAAGAATTTCTGATCACCGCAGAAATTACTCCACCGAAAGGAGGAAACCCTACCCGAATGTTAGACATGGCTAAAGGTCTTAAAAACAGGGTTCATGCTGTTAATATTACTGATGGGAGTCGGGCTGTTTTACGAATGTCTTCCGTGGCGGCTTCTGCTTTATTGTTACAATACGAAATAGAACCTATTTGTCAAGTAGCTTGCCGCGATCGCAATGTAATTGGTTTACAATCAGATTTAATGGGAGCTTATGGGTTAGGATTGCGTAATGTTTTGGCCTTAACTGGAGATCCGATCAAAGCGGGAGATCATCAAAAAGCCAGGGCCGTTTTTGAGTTAGAATCAGTTAGATTGCTCAAATTAATTGATAATTTGAATCGGGGAGTAGATTTTAATAATAAACATCTTCCTGATGATGCTTTAGATTTATTTGCCGGTGCTGCTGTTGATCCTCAGTCTCCGAGTTGGTCAGGTTTACAACGAAGATTTGATGCAAAATTGGCTGCAGGGGCGCAATTTTTTCAGAGTCAATTGATTACTGATTTCGACAAATTAGATAAGTTTATGCACCAATTGGCAGCGAAAACAGATAAGCCAATTTTAGCAGGAATTTTCTTATTAAAATCGGCCAAAAATGCTAAATTTATTAATAATAATGTGCCAGGAGTTGCCATTCCTGACAGTATTATTCAACGGTTAGCTGATGCGTCAGACCCTTTACAAGAAGGGGTTAAAATTGCAGCAGAACAGGTAAAATTAGCCCAACAATTGTGTCAAGGGGTTCACATGATGGCTATTAAACGAGAAGATTTAATTCCTCAAATTCTTGATTTAGCAGGCATTTTTCCGATTTAATACTATAGTAGGTTGGGTTGAGGAACGAAATCCAACAAATTACCCCCAATACACAAAATTAATAGCTTAACTCTTAAGAGTTAAGCTAAATAAACAAAGATTGCCTACGCAATCTAGAATTTAGATAAGTAGGTAGACAAAATTAATTACATAAAATTTGGGTTCTAGGGGACAAATTATGCTAAACTAATAATTAATAAAAGGATAAAGCCTTATCCTAATAGAAACAAAGTCCGCGAAGGTGGACTCAATTGTCGGTTGCGTAGGCAACTTTGGTTTGTATAGCTTAACTCTTGAGAGTTAAAGTCTATTATTTGTGATAATTTAGCATAACTTATCCGGTAGAACCAATATTTTATACAACAATTGACAATGAACAATGGACAATTGACAATTACCTCTACCTAAAAAGTAAAGAGAGAAATAAGGGAAATTTTTTTTGATTTCTCCCCTTTAAAGAGGAGGTTTTAAACCAAATTAACCAATTGTCAATTGTCCATTGATAACTTTGACAGACTGTCTTTTGACGGTTCGTTTATCTTTATCGTAGAATAAAAGTCCATCAAGCAGACCTATTCATAAACTGATGGCAAGCGAGTTGAAACCTAATAAATTTATTTCTATGCAACAAACAGGGGTTTGTGATCAAAAGAAACCAAAATTGATTTCTATTGGTATTACCCCGACAGGTTATATTGCTATTGGGGTGACACCGATGGGGATTATTGCTATTGGCATTGTGCCAATGGGAATTATTTCTTTTGGGGCAGTTGCCATGGGAACTATTGCCACAGGGGTAGTGAGTATGGGAATTGCTGCTTTTGGGGTAGAAACTATGTCTTTATTGAATTTAGGACAATGGCAAGTCGGCCCCGTACAATTGAAGTCAGAACCCCATAATCATCATCATCCGACACAAAAAGATTCAACTTCGGATATGCCGGGAATGCACCATTAGTAGTAAAGTTTGTGCTTTATTCATTTTTCTTTCTGGCCCTTAAGAATAAATTGTCGTACAAATTTTTAGCTTGTAACGGGCAAGATGCCCATTCCACAATTATAATGACCGATAGTTAAGTTTTGTAAATATTAGACATTTTTGCAAAAGGGTCTGCTACTATACAGACATAGGCACAAAGAAGCTAATAAAACTTCTGTTAAAGGAATTGATTTTGAGCTAGTGCCACCTGCTCTAATCAACATAATGTCTTTGCACGACGACATCATTATAGAGAATTGATGGTATCGCCCCATGACTGTAACTCATGTTCGTTAGGAATGTGTCAGGGTCTGAGCCATAATCAACACCTGAGTCGGCGAAAGGATGTCGCAAACGTAGTTAAGCCATTGTGAGATCGGTGTCCACCTTTAGTTATTTTTTGGCTAATTCTTTTCAAATTTTAGGAGTCCATATCCTTTGTACACTGATTAACCCGCCTCCGCAGGCGGGTGAATTATGCTGTAGACTATTTTGATTTAAACCATTGTTGAATTGAGTTAATTCGTTCTGCTTGGCGTTGAGAACGAATGATATACTGTTCATAAGCCCCATTGAGACGGGCGGTGATTTGATGAGCGAGGGGATGTAAAGTAAGATCAGGATGCCAGAGACGAAGGAGATTTTTATAAGCTTGTTCTACTTTAAACGGGGAAGAAAAGGCGGTAATTCCCAAAACTTTCCACCAGGGTGAGGACACATCAAAAAAATCCTGATTAATAGGGGGGGAGTTTTCAGTAAATAACCATTGTAACCTATCCCAAGGTGTTCGGTAACATATGAGATAAATAGCCTTCATAGAAGCTAAGCCTAGTTTTTGAGTGGCTTGTTGATGCCACTTTTGGAAAGCACATAAATTAGCCCAAGTCCAAACAATAGGGTTATCTTGGGCTAAAGATTCTAAAACGCCCTTTATTATGGGTTGAGGTTCAGGTAAAGTCAGTAATAAGGATAATTCTGGGTTAACTTGATCAGATAAAAGCTGATACTTCCATTCCCAGTAGTTAACCCCTGGTTGGGCTAAATTTTTCCGATAAAAAGCAAGCCAACCTACTTGCCAAATACAAGCAAATGGGGTTACTAAAGAATAATATTGCCCGTTTAAACGACTTTGGGGGATATCTTCTAAAAGACAAGCCAAAGGAGTGAGTAAAGGGGTTGCTAAGGGGTAAAATTGCCCTGTTAAATAACTTTGAGGGATATCTTCTAAAAGACAAGCCAAAGGAATGAGTAAAGGAGTTGCTAAAGGACAAGATTGCCCTGTTAAATAATTTTCAGGGATATCTTCCAAAAGACAAGCAAGAGGAATAGATGGCCACTGACGGGGTTTATAAGGAGAAAATAGCAAACAGATACAACAGAAAAGCAGGCAAAATAGAAGTGTAGGAACCAGGTAATCATTGATAACAGCCAGTAATTCCATGGAAACAATGACTAAAGAGCAATACAAAACATATTACACCAGTAACACGAAAGACGATTTAACTGTTTCTCGCGTCAACCCGCAACCGATTTAATTCTTCCACTAATGCCGGTAGATTGGCTTTAGATTCTTTATTTAATGCGTTTCTGCTACTTATCCACTCCATAAGTAATTGTTCTTCTTCTTTTTCATCTCCTAAATCCATGGACATAAACCGATAAAAGTAGGGAATATCAAACTCAAGATAATGACTAATAATATCAAAAGGTGCAACAGTCCAATCAATCTGCCAAACTTGTTTTGTTAGACCTAGAATAACTTTGGCTACAGAGTTGCCTTCATGTTTTGCTATAGCAGCATCCAGTGCTTCAATTAACTTTTGTTTATCCATACAAGCTCCAGAGGGATTACTCCTACTATTTGACTATATAACCGGCCTCAATAGGTTATTTGGTTTATGTAACTTTACAAACTGTATAATTACTACAAATCTAACTCATTAGGTTATGCTTAGCTTAAGTTAAGAGTTCAGTGACTCTTTCTAACTCTAAATCTGAAAAATAATCAATAGCCCAATTGGAAATTCTTTGCATAAAATGAAAGGGATAAGTATTAGCAATACCTACTACTTGCATTCCGGCCCGTTTGGCCGCTTCAATGCCGGCCGGTGTATCCTCAATCACTAAACAATCTGTGGTTTTTAAGAATAGATTACTATCTAATTTATTTAAACGTTCAACCGCTAATAAATAGCCATCGGGATCAGGTTTACTGCCCTTAATCTCATTCCCAGCTACAATCACATCAAATTCTGATAAAATCCCGGCTTTATTTAGAATAAATAAAACTTCATCATGTAAAGAACCTGTGACTAAACCAATGAGTAATTGTCGCTGTTTAATTTGTAAGATAAACTCATTTAATCCTGAATAAATTGGTAATTTCTCTAAACTTTCTATGCGTTTTCGATAAGCTTGATGTTTAGCTTCAATTAATTTTTTTAGATATTCTTCGGAAACAAATCTACCTCGACGAGATAAAATATTCTGAAGACAAGCCCGATCACTTCTTCCTAAACATAATTGTTGATAGTCAGAGGTATCAGGGCGTAAATTTTCCCTTAATAAAATATCATTAATTAATTCCCGATGAATTGCTTCATCGTTAATGATCACGCCATTAAAATCAAACAAAATTGCTTTTAACATAAGGATTTTATTTAAAGAATAAATTCTCTTAAGGTGTCATCATAGGTTTCTCACAAGTTGAAGTGCTATGAAATTCAACATTTTCTCCATTTTGACAAGGAACTAGGGTTTGTATCAAAAATTCTTGAGTCTGGTTATTTTCATCCGTGACTAAGACTTTGGCCCGGTGTCCATCCCGTAAGACTTCAATGCGATTGCGTTGTTCATAAGCATAGATAATTAAGCGATCGCCCTTTTTACATAATAAAGCGGCCCCCCCATTAGGGCAAATTTCCCCCGTACCGGACGCACCTGGGATAACATAAGTAGAAAAACGATGACCATTGTTGAGATTGATGATATCCACTTCTTCCAGGGGAAGAATGCCTACTTTATCAAGTAAGTCGGGATCAACTGTGATGCTACCGACATAATTAACATTCGCTTCGGTAACGCTTACTCGATGCAACTTAGCGTGCATTAATCTAATGTAAGTCAAATTAGCCTCTATGCTTTATATGTAAGGGTTTTTAAGTTTGAGGTAAAAAGAGGTAAGCATTTAACTTCTGTGTTACTTCGATTACGGTGTTTTGACCGTTATTTATATTTCAGTCATACTTTATTCTATACCGTCTATCAATCCTTCTATGATGCCATACATAACATTCCCTTGATCGTCATTGCGGAAAATAATTTCTCCGGTTGCTAAAGTTTGTTCTGGTTGAGATTTAAAGAGTTTGATAGTTTCAACAGGACTTAATATTAATTTAACCTAAATAAAAATCTATAGATTCAGTATCAAATTTTACACTATCTTGATTAAATTTTACTATTGTTTAAGCTTGGTTTTTGAATGTTACAAATTATGACCAAGCATTTAAAAAAGTTAAAATTAATTCTTAAAAAAAAATTAATAATTGAGAAAATAGGAGAAAATAAATGGCAGCTTGATTACTCTGAGTAGAGGAATAACTGTTGTGGTTTAAATCGTCTTGATAAGTCTTTATATATGGGAACTTTAAGCTAAATTATATTAAGAGCTTGCCTAAGATTATTATCACAGTAAATCCCTGATAGACCTTCACAGATAAGTATTCTAGCTTATTTCCAGTAATTCATTAATAGCATTAACCGTTGCATAATTCGGATAGTTGTACGGATAAACTGGCAAAGATTAGAGATAGAATATCGGTAACAATTATGAGAAAATGTTCATTATAAACAGATTATAAATAAGCTAATTAACTAAGATGAAAATGTGAGAAGTGTTGAGAGATAAGCGATAGGATTGTCGCTGAATACCTTCCGAAGTGAATCTATTTTTTAGTAATTAACTCGCCAGGTTATCTTCGGAATAAATCCCATACTGCGTGAATCGTCAATCGGCTTTATCAGGAAGATAAAGGTAGCTTAGTATCAATCTAAGACACTAAAATTTATCCTAGATAAAACTAACAGTAAGCTTGTTAATTAATCACTTAATTTGCCACCTTCTCTAAAATGCCATGTCCTACACAATTACTGACAGTTGCTCAATTTGTAATACCTGTCAAATTGAATGTCCTACTGGAGCCATTCAACAGAAAGATGGGGTCTATTCCATTGATAAAAAACTCTGCAATAATTGTGAAGGTTATTATCTAGAACCCCAGTGTATTGTTAAATGTCCTATCAGCACTCCTATCCCGACTCAGGCTAAAAAAGGCAGATATAAAACCGTGGATAGGAAAGCTACTTCTCCAGACTTATTTGTTAATGGGAAAAATACCCCTTTTGCATCATCAATGGTAATTTGGGAAGCGTGTACTATTTTAAATAGTGCCGCTATTTTGCCTTGGCAAAAAGATGAAAATGGAGCTTTATTTTATAAAAGATCTGTTAAGCAAGATCAAGGAATGATTGTCTTTCGTTTGAATGATAATTTAGACTCCTTATCTTCGGGCCCGATCAATTATTTATCTGACTCATCTAAGTTAGAATCAATTGATATTCGTGCAGCTTGTTTACACCTTATTTATGCTGCTTATGCGACCACAGTAGAGCATCCTTGGGAAAAAGAATTTGTTATTAATGATCGACAAATTGAGAAATATTTAGGCTTAGATAAACGTAAAGATCTCAGCAAAGCGGCTAAGCTTACCCTCATTAAAACCTTAGTTCAACAACCTTGTCAACTTCGGGCAGAAATTAACTGGCCACAGCAAGGAAAACTTAAAGGTTTTTCGATTTCAGATAGTCCTTTATGGCATCTTCTTGATATTACTCATCACTTCCAAAAAGATGATGATGGTTGTCAACATTTAACAGGTTTAACTTTTACATTAAAAGCAGGCCTTTGGGCTAAATTTTTCTTAAATAAAGAAGGGTATCGAGAGCGTATTGCTTTCTATCAATATGGTTCTTTACCTAATTTCTTGTTAACTACAGTCATGAGTATTTGGCAACAGCATCAAGGTGCAGTGCGTATCATGTTGTGGTTACTCTTTAAAAGTAAAATGGGACGTAAACAATGTATTACAGTTCCCACGTTAATGCGAGTTGCTTATGGTCACGAAAAAATGGCTCAAGCTGATGTACAACGAGAACAAAGAAAGCGATTATTACGCGCTTTTGAAAGTGATCTTGAAGTGCTTAACCATTATGAACTTAAACCTATTTTTGATCCGGTTTCCTATCCTGTTGCTGTTCAACCTTTGTGGGTTAAATTGGCTGATTTGCCTGACGATGCAGAAGAAGCCTTAGAATTTTGGATTAATGATGGTTCTCAAAAACATCGCTTAACGGATGCTGGTCCTCGTGGTAAATGGACTCAGTTAATGAAAGCGCGTATTCTTAATTTTGAATTACCCTCAGAATGGGAAGAACAATTAGCTAAATTTGAGCGTAAAAAACAACGGAAAATAAGTCGTAAAACTACTTCTAAGAAATTAGCTGAATTATCGTCTGATCAGATTTTGGCCGCTAGACAAAGTCAAGGAATGAGTCAAAGAGCATTAGCTGAAAAATTAGGCAAAAGTCAAAGTTGGATTCGCGATTTGGAAAATGGCCGCTTTTCTGCTAAACCTGAAGATCGAGCGGTTTTGCAAACTGTTTTAGGACTACATTAACAGTTAACAGTTATCAGTTATCAGTTATCAGTAAAGAATAATGTGTTTATCCTTGGTAACTGTTTACTGTTAACTGGTTTAAGGAAGTCAGAAGTCATACCGAGTCCGCTTTAGTTGGAGTATTTATTTAGGCTCAGATTTTGCACTATTTAATATGTGCAAATAGGGGTAAATAGTTGCAAATAGTAAAATATTTTTAAGGCGCGTCGTAACCCACCATCTCAAATATTGTAACTTATTATACATTTTACCCCAAGATATCGGGAGAGCCATTTTAAGGCAACAGTTTCTGGAACTATAGCACAAGGTTTTTCTGTACTAAAAAGACTAAAATGAAAAGAAGCGATCAACAAAAACAACCCTTTAAAAGTCCCTATTATTGGTCGGGTTTCACCTGTCAAGGATTAACTTAGTATTCACAGGCAAGACTGAGATCTTGCACCTGATATTAAAAACCCGAAGGACTTAGTATGCTAAACTAATAATGAATAAAAGGCTAAAGCCTTATTCTATAAAAACGAGCGTCCGACGAGCGCGGACTGCCATTATAGGTTGCGTAGGCAACCTTTGTTTGTATAGCTTAACTATGAACGAGTTCAAGTCTTTTATTTGTAATAAATAACCATAACAAATCCAGTATAAGGAATAAAATTAACATGAAAATTTTAGTTCTTAATGCGGGTTCGAGTACCCAAAAAAGCTGTTTATATAACTTATCAGATAATATTTTACCTGACTCTGCTCAAGAAGGGATTTGGGAGGCAAATATTGATTGGACAGTGGCAACAGGACAAGGTATATTAACAGTTAAATCTAACAAAAATAAACAAAAAATTACCTTAAACTCTGATGATCGTCGTCAGGGAATTGCTAAAATGCTTGATACTTTAATCTCTGGAGAAACTAAGGTAATTGAAACATTAGTAGAGATAAAAATTGTTGGTCATCGAGTAGTTCACGGAGGAACTAATTATACTAAATCTACTCTAATTACTCCAGAAGTTAAAGCAGAAATTACCCGTCTTATTCCCTTAGCCCCTAATCATAATCCGGCTCATATTGAAGATATAGAAGCCATTGAACAACTATTAGGAAATATACCTCAAGTGGCAGTATTTGATACGGCATTTCATACAAGTATGCCCTTAGAAACTGTCGCTTATCCTATTCCTTATGAATGGTTAGATAAAGGAATTCGTCGCTATGGTTTTCATGGAATTAGTCATCAATATTGCGCTCATAGAGCAGCTAAACTATTAAAAAAAACGTTATCTTCTCTAAAATTAATTACCTGTCATTTAGGAAATGGTTGCTCTTTAACTGCTATTAAAGATGGCATTAGTATCGATACAACTATGGGATTTACTCCCCTTGAAGGGTTAATGATGGGTACTCGTAGCGGTTCTATTGATCCGACAATTTTAATATATTTAATGCGAGAATATAACTTAACTGCTGAGGAATTAAACAATCTCCTTAATAAAGAATCAGGCTTTAAAGGAGTGTCAGGAATTTCTGCTGATTTAAGAGCTATTCTTCAAGGTATTAATGATGGAAATTATCGCGCAAAATTGGCTTTTGACATGTATATTCATCGTCTGCGATCGCATATTGGTGCTATGTTAGCTTCTTTAGGGGGTTTAGATGCTTTAATTTTTACCGCAGGGGTGGGAGAAAATGCCCCTATTGTCAGAGAAAAAGCTTGTAGCGCGTTTGAATTTTTAGGGTTAAAATTAGATAAGCAAAAAAATGAATCCTCTCCTGTTGATGTCGATATTTCAACCCCAGAATCATCCATCAAAATATTAGTCATTCATACAGAAGAAGATTGGGCGATCGCTCAAGACTGTTGGCATTTATTAACAACAGGACTTACGCAACGCTGACCTTATTTGTATTTTTTGTAGGGGTCAACGGCCGTTGACCCCTACTATGAACGAGTTAAGATCTATTGTTTATGCTAATTTAGCATAAAATATACTGAAAAACCTATAATAGTTGAGAAATAAACATGAAAATTGAACAAGCTGATATTTTTTTATTTGAACTTCCTCTCGTCAAAAACTATGTTACCAGTTTTGGTAATATCACCAAAAAAAGAAGTATTTTAGTTAAATTATATAGTGAGGGTTTAGTAGGATATGGTGAAGGTTCTAGCCTACCCTTTCCTTTCTATCTTCCTGAATATGCTGATGTTTCTTTTTTAGTTTTACAAGATATAATTATTCCTGAAATTATCGGAAAATCTTTTAATCATCCCCAGGAAATTGTAGAGAGTTTCAGGAAAATTAGAGGTTATTCTTTTGCTAAAACAGCAGTAGAAACCGCTTTTTGGGATTTATACTCTCAAGAATTCAATATACCTTTATGGGAAATTTTAGGCGGTGTTGGGAATATTATTGATGTGGGAAGTAATCTAGGAATTATTCGTGACAAACAAAAATTAATTGATGAAGTTCAAAAAAAAGTAGATGATCTAACACCTCGTATTAAATTAAAAATTGAGCGAAATTGGGATATTAAACCTATCAGTATTATTAGAGAAAATTTTCCTACTGTTCCTCTTTGTGTTGATGCAAATTCAGCTTATACACTTAAAGATATTCCTCATCTTAAAGAATTTGATCAATTTAATTTGATGATGATAGAACAGCCTTTAGCTTGGGATGATATTATTGACCATGCTGAATTACAACAACATATCAAAACCCCTATTTGTCTAGATGAAAGTATCCTATCAGCAGAAGATGCTCGACGAGCAATTAAAATTAAAGCTTGTCAAATTATTAATATTAAACCCGGACGAGTTGGGGGACTGGTAGAAGCAAAAAAAATTCATGATATTTGTCTTAAAAATAAGATTAATATCTGGTGTGGTGGAATGTTAGAGTGTTCGGTTGGTCGCTTTTTTAATTTATCTATTGCTACTTTAATCGGTTATAGTTTACCTGCAGATATGTTTTCTAGTTATGATTATTTTGCCGATGATATTGTTGACTTTCCCTATGCTTCTTTCCAAGGTAAAGCATTTGTCCCTGATAATTTATCAAACTTTAAAGTTAATGATGAAAAGGTCGAACATTATTCTATTGCTAAACGGCAAATAAGGGTTCTACCAGACAAGTTATGCTAAATTATCACAAATAATAGACTTTAACTCGTTCATAGTTAAGCTATACAAATAAAGGTTGCGCAGGCAACCTTTGTTTGTATAGGATAAGGCTTTAGCCTTTTATTCATTATTAATTTAGCATAATTTGTCCGGTAGAACCCTAATTAAGATTATTTTCCTAACTTCAAAGTTAGAAACATATCAACTTGACTGGTTAATTCATTAGGAGAAGTAACCGTCATTCCTATATGTCCTATCAATAAAAAAAAGATAAATAATTGGAATCAAAATTAAGTAGGGGTCAAATCTGGGATTTTGGAGATGTCTATTGTGAAAAACCCACCCCAATAAGGGCGGGTTTTGATATAGTCGTAATGGTTAAGTCACAAAGGTTTGGGTAAACCCGCCCCTACGCCTATTTATGAGTTTATTTCTTAATATCCCGCGCCATCTGACGGAACATATCCATGGTTTTGTCAGAAGAACGACGCTCTGTATTAACCGATGTTTCGGGAGACGCTTCAACCTTCGATTCAGTTGGTTTCATAGGTTTTAACCCATTACTTTCTACTTTGGTTGCTTTCATCGAGGAGATTTCTTTGACAGTTTCAACGTGTTTACCTCCTGGACGTTTGGCGAAGGTATGCTTAATGATATTGGGTTTACGCATAAACTCTACGTTACCTAAAGTTTTAGCGTCATCGGGTTTTAAGAAAAAGGCTTCCTTGTTATCCGAATCCTGAGAAGTATTTGTATCAGGTTCGTCAACATACTTAGTTTTGCCACCAAACAATCCAAATAATCCTGCCATTGACAGTTACTCTCCTAATCGTTATTTATGAGTCAATTATTGCTATATGTAAAATTTTATCAAAAATTATGACAAAGTTAAGCAAAATTTATAAAAATATGCACTTTCTATAAACTTATGGGGTGTTGACGGAGAGATAATAAATCTAAAGCCTTTAACTTGTGATAAGCATCATTAATCAGGCCTTTTCCTCGTAAAAAACCTGTATTTGCCCCAGGACAAATATAATTTAGGGTATCAGAGGAAAAGCGATCGCGCAATAGGGCCACACTATCTAATTGACGAAACCAATGAAAGGTTTTAGCCAGACGTAAGGGGGTCGGTTCTCCTTGGGTTGAGGGGAGCAAATGTCGCCCCGTAAACAAAACACCCTCGTGACGTTGCCAATAGGCACAACAAGAGCCAGGAGAATGACCAGGAGTCCAAATAGCAGTAAGATTAGAAATGAGAGTTATTTCTTGTTCAAAAGGAGTCAAGGGAACATCAGGTAATAGATAAGCCTCCTGTTCTTGAATGAGAATTTCCGATCCCAAAGCCGCTTGGAGAGACTTAACCGAGGGAGTAATCGCACCACGATGGGTAAGTAGCAAGGATTTGACTCCCCCCTGTTCCTTCAGAAACTGTTGGGTTTCTTCATCCCAGATGGGGCAATCTAGCAATATATTCCCAGGTTTTTCTACAATGAAATAAGCCGTACCTCCTAACGTCTCTCTGTTGGGAGGAAAAGCAAACAATCCATCTAACAAAAGACGGGGGGGTTTAGGGGTTCTCGTATTCCTTTGATCCATTTTTAGGGGAAACTTGCTTACAATAATTAAGCCTATTTCCTTTCATTATTCCTTAATCTGTCAATCGTTTAGCTCCCTAATTAGAAATTAAATCTCCCTGACACACTCTTGATATTTAAATATGTGGTTACTTTTAATCGTTCTTGGCTTAATTACCTACTATCTCCTTAAGCGCAGTGTCGCACCTATTACCCCTATCCCCATCTGGATTTTTTGGCTAGTCATGATGACTCCTGCCATTATCTGGACAACTTGGTATACGGTTAAGGGGAATGTACCTATTCCTACTTGGTTAATAGTAGTTCCCTTAATGGTCTGTTTTACTTTGTATTGGTGGCTTCTACAAAAGGGACACATACCAAGTAAGAAACAAGAGCCTAAAAATCAGGAATTAAATAATCTTACCTCAGAAACCCCCAAACCTCCCGAAGAATCTGAGAAACTTCGTCCTATTACCGTCAGTGAAGAAAAGTCTTTGCGAGATTGTTTTCCTTGGGCTGTTTATTACTTACAAAATTTAGATTATCGTCCTCAAGCAATTCTTTGTCGGGGCAAGTTAAAAACGGCTCCTGAAGAAGCTTATAAGTCTATTAAAAGCAATATTGAACAAGTTTTTGGCGATCGCTTTATTATCTTATTTCAAGAAGGTCTTCCAGGTAATCCATTTTTTGCTTTAGTTCCTAATCCTTGGGCTAAATCTCAAGAGAAAACCCAGGATAAGTCGGAAAAAATTACTCGTCCTTTATTGGCTCTAACTTTATTATTATTGACCGTATTTACAACTACGGTGATAGGGGCAGAAATGGCTGGAGTTTCTACTAAAGCTCTAGAAGATAATTTAGGTTTATTATTACAAGGATTACCCTATAGTTTAGGCTTAATTGTTATTTTAGGAGTTCACGAATTTAGTCATTATATTGCAGCCGTTCGTTACAAAATTATTACCACTCTTCCTTATTTTATTCCTATTCCTTTTTTCTTAGGAACTTTCGGAGCTTTTATTCAAATGAAGTCTCCTGTTCCCAATCGTAAGGCTTTATTTGATGTGGGAATTGCTGGCCCCTTGGGAGGCTTTTTAGTTACCATTCCTATTTTATTATGGGGACTGTCTCTATCCGAAATTGTGCCTTTATCTACAGATGCGACAAATTCTACTCTTTTATCATTTCAATCTCTTGATCCACGATTTTCTTTTCTGTTTGCTGTCTTCGCTAAAGTCGCTTTAGGCAGTAGTTTTGTCGCAGGAAAAGCCATTAATTTGCATCCTTTGGCTATATCTGGATATGTGGGATTAATTGTAACGGCCCTCAATTTAATGCCTGTGGGACAATTAGATGGGGGTCATGTTGTTCATGCTATGTTTGGTCAACGAACTGCTATCATTGTTGGCCAATTAACTCGCCTATTTATGTTAATTTTGGCTATGATTCGACAAGAATTTCTAATCTGGGCTATCCTGTTGTTTTTAATGCCTATTACGGATCAACCTGCTCTTAATGATGTGACTGAATTAAATGATCAACGAGACATTTTAGGGTTGTTTTCTTTGGCTTTATTAATGGTTATTTTACTGCCTTTACCTCGAGTTATCGCTCATTGGTTACAACTTTAATATAAGTTCGATACTAACATTGTAGGTTGGGTTGAGGCACGAAACCCAACACAGATGTTTATTGGTTGGCTTTCTCCTTTAATATAAGTTCGTCATTAAGAATAATAGCTTTATAATAGTCGATAATATGAATTTCAAAACTAGATGTTTAACTATTAATTTAATTTTTATATTTGTCTTTATTTTACCACTTAAAGCCAACTCAGAAACTGTTTTAGAACAAATTGATAGAACTGGGTTACTTCGAGTAGGAATAAGAGAAGATGCTGTCCCTTTCGGTTATCGAGATGTAAATGGAGATCTGGTTGGATTATGTTTAGATTTTATTAATTTTTTTAGAGAAGAACTGAAAGAAAAATTAAATAAGGAAGTTATAGCGATAAAGTTATATAAATCAACTCTTTTTAATCGCTTTAATTTAGTTAGTGATAAAATCGTTGACATCGAATGTGGCCCTAATACTATTCGCCAAATAGCTGATTATAATGTTGAGTTTTCTGCTCCTTTTTTCTTGACAGGAACTCAATTTTTAATCAAGGGAGATAATCAAACTAAATTTGATCCAAATAGTTCATTAGAAAATGTTAATATTGGACTATTAAGAAATACAACTAATCAAACATTAATTATGCAGAATTATCCCTTAGCAAATATAGTTGAATTTCAAGGAGTGACTGGTCGTTATCGAGGTATACAATCATTACAAGGAGATAAAATACAGGCTTTTGCTAGTGATGGTATTCTTTTGGTTGGGGAAGCTATTTTACAAGGACTAGATCTTGGTCAAGATTATATTCTAGTTCCAAAATTTCCCTTGGATTGTGAAAATTATGGATTAATTTTACCGAATAATGATCCTGAATGGTTAGCTTTTGTTAACGCAGTTATTAAAAATAATAAGTCGAAAGAAAGTTTTTACAAATGGTTTGGGGTTGTTCTTCCTAGAATTGAGGAAATTGAATCTTTCTGTCGTTCTCAAGGGCAGTCATAAGCTAAATTGTATAAGTTAGTCTATAAGTTTGTTGTCTATAAAAATGACAATCAATTTTATTTTATGTCTGGGTTGGGTTGAACGATAGTAAAAATCAACACGCACAGGGATTTTGTTGGGTTTCGCTCCTCAACCCAACCTACGAAAATAGCAGTTCTAGGCAGCTAATAATAGTTCGTTTTTGCTATTGACTTGTGTTACATTGAACTACTTTTTTCTGTAGTAACAATCGATAAATTGGTTGAGATTTATTAAGAGTAGCAATTTCTCGTTCTGTCTGAATCAGAAAGGGATTATCAATTAACTCAAATTGAGATGGAGGTTTATGTTTTTCAAAACAAGTATTTGCTAAAAAGTGATTGCCCATTTGTAAAGCAATTTCTTTAACATCTGATTGTAAAAAAATTAAGCCATCATCACTTAAATATTGAGCAATCGCATTGACTAAAATAGGTTGTACAACCCGTCGTTTTTTATGACTTTGTTTAAACCAAGGATCAGGAAATTGAATTGTTACCCATTTAAGTATTCCTGGTGGTAAGGAACCGAATAAAGATGTAATAGAAAGATTAATATTACAGAACAGAAAATGAAGATTAGAAACACCTAAATCATCGCGCTGATTATTCGCTTCTATGACTAAAGGTTCCCGAATTTCCACACCTAAGAAATTAATATTAGGATAAAGGGGAGCCATTTGTAAGAGAAATTTACCTCTAGCAGACCCAATATCTAAATGAAGTGGTTGATCTAATTTATCGTATATTTGCTCCCAATCAGGTATGATAAGAGGTTGATGGTATTTATAACTTAAGGGATTAACGTGTTGACGGATACGAACTCTTGTCAAAATGAATCTCTCCTGTTTATTCTTGAAAACCAGATCTAACCCATAATCTTATTATTATGAATTTTCGTTTTGCTATCATCAGTGATCCTCATATTGCTGTTCCCCATACAATTTCAGATCATCCTAATCGCTTTCATTGGGTAGAAATCAGTATTCCAGTTATAGAGAAGGTTTTAAGCGATTTAGAGCAGTTAAATTTAGATTTTGTGCTACTTCCAGGGGATTTAACCCAAGATGGAGAACCTGATAATCATCGTTGGTTACAACAACGCCTTGCTTCTCTTCCTTTTCCAGTATATGTTATTCCTGGTAATCATGATATTCCTACTATACATTCTACCGAACAAACTATAGGCTTTGATGATTTTCCTAGTTATTATCGTCAGTTTGGCTATGATCACACTGACAAATTGTATTATACCCAGGAAATATTCCCTGGAGTACAATTAATTGGGCTTAATTCTACTCAATTTAATAGTAACGGAAAACAATTGGGTTGTTTAGATGAAGTTCAATTAAGTTGGTTAGAACATTTACTCCCTCAACTCAAAGACCAATTAGTTTTAGTAATGATTCATCACAACGTTATTGAGCATTTACCAGGACAAACACATCACGAATTAGGTAAACGCTATATGCTTGAGAATGCTCGCTTATTATTAAAAATCTTACAAGATGGGGGATGTCAACTAATTTTTACGGGACATTTGCACGTTCAAGATGTAGCTTATAATCAGGGAATTTACGAAATTACTACAGGTTCTTTGGTCAGTTATCCTCATCCTTATCGCATTATTGAGATTGAGGGAAAAACCAAAGATAAGCTAACTGTTAATATTACTTCTCATCGGGTTGAAAGTGTATCTGGATACGATAATTTAGCCACTATATCTCGTCAGTTGCTTGGCGATCGCTCTTTTCCCTTTATGATGAAATTACTCACTGCTTCTCCCTTAAAAGTTCCTATTGTCCAAGCTGAAGAATTAGCCCCACTATTACGAGATTTTTGGGCAGATATTGCGGCAGGAGATGGATTCTTTGATTTTCCTGAGTTTCCCCCTTCCGTACGTCATTATTTTCGACAATTTAGTGCAATTAAATCGGATGGAACTCCTGCTTTAATTGATAACCAAGCTATTCTTTATTTGTAATAAGTATTTAAGCAAAATTAATTGCACAGCCTCCGGCGCGGGTTTTGATATAGTGATAATGGTTTAGTAATAGGGGAGGTTTATTTATTTTAAACTTCTGTATTCTCAACTCCTTTTTCTTCAGTATTTTCTCTGATTTTTTTAGAGAAAAATATTTTTTTTGTAAATTTCATGATTTTATATAAGTATTTTTTTAAAAGATTAAATAAACTATTTATTAGACTTTTAAAAGCTTTTTTTCTTTAAGTAAAATTTAATTTATTAAGTAATAAAAAGAGTAGATTTACGGATGTCTTTCTTGACTAAATAATGAATAATTTATGTCATGGATTTAGGGATAATAACTGATGAGTTAATTTTAAAAAACCATCTTTATTAATTCTTTTGTATTGTTGGAGAAAATAACAATGACAGTCTTATTATCTGATGTAAACTTTTTAGATATTTTAGTTCAGGCAGTATCAGGGAACTCTGGATTTGTCTTAGATTCTTCAGAAGTTTCCCAGAATTTCACGTCAGTTGGGATGGATTTAAGCACAGAATTATCTCAACTTAATCAAAATTTAAACGCTTTACAGAATAAACAAGATTCTTATCTTTTTCAATCAGAAAAAGATTTACCTTATGTTAGTAATGATCATCCTTTCAAGGAAGATAGATTAATCTCACAGACGACAACCATCGGAAAAAAATCTGTTGCTGGAATCTCAACAAGCCAAACTCCCTTAGTCTTCGGTGATACAGAAAAAGGTAATCTAAATAATACAGATAAAGCGTTTTATACTCGTTACAGAGATGAATATTGGATTAGAGAAATTAGCGACAATCAACAAATTACATTAAACTTAGAGTCAATCGGATTTGATGCTCGTGTTCAATTAGTTAATCTTAATAATGGGGCAATTATTGGTGAATATCAAGATAATACAATTAATGGTCAATCAATAGGTCAACTAACTTTTAATACCCAACAAGGAATAGATTATATGGTGCGGGTAACTTCTATTTCTGACTCAAATATGACGGGTGACTACACTTTAACCACCACTTTAGGAAACTTGGTATTAGGAGTAGATGACCAAAAAATTACAGGGACTTTGAGTAATACTGACCCAGATAATAATTTGCGATCAGGCACATTTTATGATGATTATTATTTATCAAATTTAACTCCTTTTACTCAAGTAAATCTGCGGTTAGCTTCTCCAGGACCGGAATTTGACACTTATTTACAAGTAATAGATGCTAAAACAGGTAACTGGGTCTTGTACAATGATGATAATGGTTCTGATCCTGATTGGGGAACAAATTCAGCTTTAGCCTTTACCACTCAATCGGGAATTGACTATATAGTACGAGTCACATCTTATCGCAATGGGGCAACAGGAAACTACTCTTTAGAAGTTAATACTTCTTCGTCTACTTCAGGGGGTTTTAGTACAAGCGATGATATAAATCATCCGATTTTGAGAAGTCGTTTAGTAGACACTTATGTATTAAGTGGCTTAACGGCTGGTCAAGATGTTAATTTAAACCTAAATACTAATAGCACCAGTACCTTGACGGCACAAGTTTTTAATAGGGATACGGGAGAAACCCTTGTTAGTAGTAACAACAATAGTCTGAACTTTACTGCAGCACAAGGAATTGATTATGGTGTACGTTTAATTGGTATAGATGGGGTCAACTATAATTTGACTTCCAACTACGGGACTGTATTTGAGGGTTCTGTGATACAACTTAATCAAACTCTCAGCAGCAGAATTGTTAACACTGATGCTATCATTAATCCCTTTGAATCATGGTGGAGAACACCTACTAATTCTGGTTATGATGGCTATTATTTGAGTTCTAATAGTCTTACCTCAGGACAGACAGTACAAATTAATGCTACTTCCCAAGATTTTAATACAGTGTTATACTTGTTCAATGCCAGCACGGGAGAATATATCACCTTTAACAATGATGACATATCTGGAAACACTAATTCTGGGATAACCTTTATGGCTCAAGCTGGAGTAGATTATTTAATGATGGTAACTCCTTTTAATCCTCGTGGAACAGGTAACTATTCTATTAACGTAACTTCTCTGTCTTAGTAGGATTAGTAAAAGTCCACCAAGCAAGGGCATAAGGTTGAGTCGGTTCATTAATTTGTTGAGAATATTGTACTCGTATTTTATAAGATCCTGTGGTGGGAATCGGACAGAAAATATGTTCGGTACTATCCACTCCACTAATAGAAGAACAGACACTTTGAGCATTATTTTGGGTATCTGTGGACATTAAATAAAGGTCTAAATTATTTAAACCGCGATCGCTGAAATTTTCTCCCATGTCATACTGTTCATTGTTATTTTTATCATTAAGTTCAACCTTTCGATCCCAAGCTAATGTAATCGATACATAACTTCCTTGGGGTAAGGATTGACTAATTATGTAATCTTGGTGATTATTTTCTCCTACTTGGCTATAATTCCAACCTAAAGAGGGAACCTCTTTTTCTGGTTGCCATTGACCTGCGCTAAATTGTTGATAAGCACGCATTGCATTCAAATGTCCGCTTCCCATTTCTATATCCAGAGGAATTTTCGGATTTTTATAGGCATCAGAATCTAACCAGGTTTTATTGCCTTTACTTAATACTGTTCGCATCATTCCTAATAATAAGCCATCCCCGCGATCTTGTATTTTATCAGCAGAGTTAAGTAAGACAGCTTTCATGACTTCATGACGACGAGAGTCAAGACTCCAGTTCGCTTGTTTTTGTTTTAGTTGGCGATCGCCGTATTCTTGAAGTAGGGCCACAGAAGCGGTAATATGGGGGGCGGCAAAACTTGTACCACTAACCACATTAACTTTACCGGAGAGATCATAGAGTGCAATTTTATTACCAGGTGCCAGTAAACTGATGGCCCGTCTCTCTCCAGCATTAATTTCCCGTTTGATGACAGTTCGACCTATTCCCACCGGAAGCGCGCTTAAATTAGCAAAATCGACCTTAGCAAACTTTCCTTCCCGTTTGGTGGTATAAGCCGTTGTAATGCCGTTATAATGGTCAGTAGGAATAGGGATTCCGCCCTTGCCTTGATTTCCTGCGATAACGTAGAGGACATCATGAATCCGTGATGACCAATCAATACATTGAGTTAATAAGGCATTTCCGTCTAATTGGGCATTTTCCCGTGAATCTCGTTGTAAAGATTCGCCAAAGCTAAAATTAATGGCCCGTACATCCCCGCTATTTTGTTGGGCAACATGTTGAGTTGCTAAACATTCTTCTGCTTGGCCTCCACCTTTGAGGATTCCCACTGCTGAGGAGTATAGTCTTGCATCGGGGGCCACACCTGGAATACGTTTATCTCGACTAATCATGACGGTTGCCACCATGGCTGCATGATTATCTAAATTTCCGTTAGATTTGACCGGTTTATTGCGAAAATAGACTCCAGCGAGTTTAAATACAGGATTCCAAGCTGCAATTTTATCAAAACCAAATTGTCCTGGTCGGCCAATTTCGACTTGACCAATGGCAATTTTACGTCCGGTTAAATTATAAGGGGCTTGGTGTAAACGGTGGGCATAGATTCCAGAATCTCCGATAGAATTATCTAAGGCCCAACTTGGTGTACTAATTCCTGTGAGTGTTAAAGTGCAAGCTAACCAGGCAAGGGTTTGTCTCATTTATAGGATTGATTCAAAGCTAATATATTTATTATTGTATCCAAAGAGAATTGGTTTTAATCCGTAAAGATTTTGTGAAATTTAGCGCAAACACCAGAAAAGTTCAGCAAAATTACTGAGGAGAATCCCCAGATAAAAGTTAGGGAACAATTAATAGGCGATCGCACAGTCTCCGAACAGAAATTTAGGGAACAATAAGCCCGCGATCGCCCTTTTAGGGAACACCTCAGAAATAAGCAACAATCAAAGGGGCGTTGCACAGTCAAGGCGCGGGTTTTGATATAGTCGTAATGGTTGAGTAACAACGGTTTTGGTTAAATCCGCCCCTACAAATTTTGTGTAATTAATTTTGTATAGCTTAACTATGAACGAGTTAAAGTCCTATTAATCGGGAAACCAATCATCTGAAAGAGCATTATTTAGAGAAATTTCAGCCCTGTCAGGAATAGTAAAAAGTTCTCTCATCACAGAAATTCTAACAGGATAAATTTCAGTCCATATAGGTTCTATCTTATTCTTTAATGCAGGATTTTTTCTGATAATTTTCTTTATCTGTTCTCTAAAATTCCTAATCTCAGCCTTCCAATTTCGAGTACAATATGTTTTTTCAGATTCCCAATAAGACAGTTTGAGAAGATGTTCTAAAAGACGTTCTAAATAGCTTTCTAAGGCATTTTCACGACTGTTTCCCAATTCTTCTATCTCCTCAATCAGATTATCCCAATCTACTTGTTCAAAACGTCTCAATTTGAGTAAGTCAACCTGTTTCTTTGTCCATGCATAATAATCTGAGGAGTAGCTATTCATAAACGTTCACCTTAACTATTAAAAATATTGAGCAAAAATTCCCTATTATTGATTTAATTCTAACCAAACTCTCAAAACTTCAGCCACAGACCAAGCTTGCGCAACTGCACCTCTGGGATAATAAGGAATATTACCATCAAAAATCTCACTAATAGTCCCTAAACCTGCCGTACGTAAATGATAAGCCATCGGTTCGAGAAATTCACGGGCGGGGATAGGATCATTAAATACTCTTTGATACGCTAACACATAGGGGCCCATTAACCAGCCCCACACCGTACCCTGATGATAACCCGTATCCCGCTTATATTGATCACCCCCATAATCCCCCCGATATTGCCTATCTTTAGGGGATAAACTCCTTAACCCATGAGAAGTTAATAACAATTCTCCACACACCTCGACAATCCTTTTTTGTTGTGCTATACTTAAAGGAGTTTCACCTAAAGAAACTGCTAAAAGTTGATTCGGTCTTAAACTGGGATCATTGCCCAATTCAGGACTGTCAATCACATCAAAACAATACCCTCTCTCCTCATTCCAAAAACGATTAAATCCTTTAAGGGTCGATTGAGAGAGGTTGTCATATAAATCATAGGACTTGTCTAAGACTTGGGCTAGTTCAGACACTATCCTTAGGGCATTATACCAAAGGGCATTAATTTCTACAGGTTTACCGATACGAGGAGTAACTACATAATCCCCAGCTTTAGCATCCATCCAGGTTAATTGAACCCCTTGCGCTCCAGCAAAAATTAACCCATCTTGAGGATCAAGTTTAATATTATAACGAGTTCCCCGACAATGCCAGTCAATAATTTCTTCTAGTTTGGGAAAGAGATCCCTAATTAGGATTTTATCTCCTGTATGTTCATAATAGAGACGAATAGCCTCAAAATACCACAAAGTAGCATCAACCGTATTGTAATCATGATCCGTTAGAGGATGATTGCCATCAGGAAGACAATTAGGCAACATTCCCTGACTGATATAATTAGCAAAGGTACGCAGAATAAGGCTGGCAATTTCAGGTCGTCCCGTTGCCAACGTTAGACCCGGTAGACTGATCATCGTATCTCGGCCCCAGTCATTAAACCAAGGATAACCCGCGATCACAGATTTGCCAATTTGATGATTGTCTAAGGGTCGATCTACAATAAATTGATCTGCGGCCAACACTAGATGATTAATCCAGCTTGGGACAGATTGAGTCCTTGGAGAACCACTAGAGTGCCATTGGTCGAGTAAAGATTGCTCATACTGACGACGCTCTTGTAAAGCTGATATCCCATCTAACAGTTTACCTAATGTTGAGTGATCATGCAAATTTAATTGATGAGAAACTAAGGGGTTAGGATGGCCGGTAGTAGCGACAAAGGTGAGAGAGTCTCCGGGATTGAGGGTTGCTTCAAAGGTTCCCACACACAGATGACTATCTCTATCGGGTAGACCTCGATAACTTTCTTTTACTAATTCAAATCCGCCATAAATTTCATAAATCGGTGAAAATTTTCCTTGATCAGTTAATAGATAAAAAGAATCAGAAGATTGATTAGATAAAGATATTTTAACTCCTCTATCAATTTGATTAGTTGTAAGATTAGGTAAATTTCCTCTATGATGACTGCGATAATTAACTAAAGCTTTCAACGATAATGTAAGTGGTTGACTACCCTGCTTAAAAGTGTAATATATGTAAGTAGTATTAGCTTTATGCTGCATCCAAATGCGTTTTTCTAGTCTCCCATTTCCTAAGCTAAAATTCCAGATTGGGATAGTTCCTTCTAGTTTAAAATTTTCTATTAGTTGATATCCAGCAGGTTCAACAAGATCATTAATCCAACGATTAGTAAATAGACTATAAACTTCCCCATTATAATGAACAGTATCATCAACTTTAGTTAACAAAAGAGTTCTATCTAAAGGAGGGTTAAGAGAAGCAATTAAAAGTCCATGATAACTGCGAGTTAATACTCCGCTTACTGTTCCTAACCCATAACCTCCGATCCCATTTGTGATTAACCACTCTCGTTCTTGGGCTATTTCTAGACAATTGCATATTTCTCGTCCAAAGTCAATCATAATTAACAAAAATAAAGATTATTTAATTCTTAATGATTGGATAAAAGATTTTAGCCATCTAACACCATTGTAGGGGCTTAATACCATTAAGCCCTAATACAATTAAGATTCAAGATTTAGTATAAATATTATAGGTGTTGGGTTTCGTTCCTCTCAAATAATCTTTATTCATAATTCATAATTCATAATTCATAATTCATAATTCATAATTTATAATTCATAATTCATAATTCATAATTCATAATTCATAATTCATAATTCATAATTCATAATTCATAATTCATAATTCATAATTCATAATTCATAATTCATAATTCATAATTCATAATTCATAATTCATAATTCATAATTCATAATTCATAATTCATAATTCATAATTCATAACATAACTGCCCCTCTTAAATCGGCATTAGTTAGGATAGTTCCTGTTAAGTCAGCATCTTTTAAATTAGCATTAACTAAAATAGCATCTGTTAAGTCGGCATAACTTAAATCGGCCCCTTGTAAATTCGCTTCTGTTAAGTCAGTAGGAAACTGTGAATGATAAGGTTCTCGACATAATTTTGCCCGACATAATTTTGCGCCTGACAAATTTACTCGATACAATAAAGCCGCACTTAAATTAGCATAACATAAGTCTGTATAACTTAAATCTGCCTCTCCTAAATTGGTTCTTCGTTCAGATGTAGGACGTAAATCTACTTCATATAAAATACTATGAATTAATTTTGCGCCTGTCAAATTAGCCCCACATAAACTCGCTTTACTTAAATAAGAATTTGTCAAATTAGCTTCAATTAATTTAGCACCACTGAGATCAGCATCTCGTAATATTGCCCCAGATAAGTCAGTTTCTCTCAAATCTGTTCCCCACAAAATTGATTCGCTTAAGTCAACTTTTTTTAGATTTGCTTGACTTAAGTTACTTTTTCCTAGTCGAGATTGACGTAAATCTGAACCTTCTAAATTGATACCCATCAGGTTAATTTCAATTAAATCTACCTCTCGCAAAATAACTTGAGGAAAATTTCTTTTTCCTTGTGCATATTGGGTTAATAATTCATCTAATTTCATTTGAGTTTATAGGTTAAAAAGTCCGATTTATTCTATTATTGTAACAATAATACTGTGGAACGGGCATCTTGCCCGTAACAAGCTCGAAGCCTGTATCACAAATGATAATTAACTAATTTATTAAATTACTACTTGAGAATATAATAAAGTAGACCTAGTTAAGTTATAATGCAAATACTTAATATTCTTATCTAGTTTATTACTCATATAACAATATGCCTCAACTGTCTAACTCAGGATCACCCATCGGGATGACACTATTGCCTGAAGATAGTACTGTTCAACTATCTCCTACGGTTTTAACCATGATTGCAGACTTTTTCAAAGTGTTATCAGAAGCGAGTCGGTTACAGATTGTTTGTTCGTTAAAAGGAGGGTCAAAAAATGTCTCTCAAATTATTGAAATTACGGGGTTAGGACAAGCAAATGTCTCTAAACATTTAAAACTATTAACCCAAGCAGGAATTGTCACTCGAACTCAACAAGGTGTTAATGTGGTGTATGAAATTGCGAACCCATTAGTGTTTCCTTTATGTGATTTAGTTTGTAATTCTATTATGACCCAATTACAACAACAAAATCAACATTTAGAGTCTCTTAAAATGTTTCAACAATCTTTTTAATGATTTGAGATAAAGAAAGAGCCTCTTTATATTAGCATCATTGACTGATTTACGTTATTCCTAATGTGTTTTCCTTTTACGACGATGTCGAGTCATATCAATCAACCAATCATTGTCAAGGATATCCCTATCATGCTATTTGATGGAGGATCATTAGAAAATTCAGGTCAAGGGGCCGCTGCTGCCGTATTGTTGATGCCTAACGGAAAACGATACACTGTTAGTCAGTTAATTTCCTTTGTCAGTAAGCATGAAGCCGAATATACGGCTTTGATTATCGGCTTGAAAAAAGCCCAAAAACTTGGCCTGCGTAGCTTAGAAATCAAAGGAGATAGTGACCTGATTTTTAATCAAGTTCATGGCTTAACTAAAGTTAAAGATGAGAGATTACTCAAACTTTATCGGATGGCCCTAGAATTGTTCCAAAGCTTTGAGCAAATCTCTCTTGAATGGATTTCCCCTGAACAAAATCGCCCCGTAAAATCCGCTATTAAACGGTGTATTGAAGAAGCATTAAGACGGGATAAACCCAAAACTCAAACTGTCTCAAAAAGTGTTTCTTCTGCGATCGCGACTTTGATACAAAAGGGAGAACAAGTTACAGATGAAGATTATCATCAACTGACAGTCGAACCCGATGAATGGACAGATAAACCCCTTTCAGAACTGCGATCGCTAATTTCCCTAGAAATACGAGATACTATTGCTTTACAATGGCAAGGAGACGAGAACCATTTAGCCGAGATGTATCGTTGGTATTTACGGGGATTGCCAGCGAAAATGGCTTGTTATAAGGTTAATCTCGAACAGATGAGTAATGGAGGGGAATCAGAAAAATTACCTTGGGAAGAAGCCTTAAGTCTACCACCTGATCTATCATCACCGTCAGAGGAACTTTCTGATCCGTTTATCTCTCTTTTATCAGAATTTAATGAAGTGGGAGAAAATCTAGTCAAGTCATTAATGGTAGCTAAAAATGACCCAGAAATGGCTCATCTGTTTGAGGGGAACATTTTGTTTGATCTTGATGTCAATGAGAAGTCTTTATTAGACAATTCTGAGGAGTCACAACAAGATAATGAGTCACAGACGTTTATTTTACCCCCTAATCCCCAGATAAACCAGACAAAACTTTTAGAAGAACCATTTAGTGAATTAACTCAAGACAACCTTAGCGACAAACAGCAAGATACGCTACCATCAGAATTAGGAGTGACCGAAATTGTGAAGATGATTAGTCTTCTATCTTTTGAAGGTAAAATGGTCTTAGCTAAGGAATTAGTGAAATTTCCTGATATGGTCAAACTTATTCTTAAGAGTATTGCAGATAATGTATCAAGAGGACGGTCCTCTTTGTAAACTTGAGACGAACTATCTTATTTCTAATCAATCTTATGAATTTAGACGAACAACTGCAAATTCTAATTAATGAGGCCCCCCAACATGGCGTTTCTAAGATTGTGATGGAAAAGGCCGTAATTCCTGCCTTGAAGTTTTTTGCCAGTCAATTGCAACATACTCATTATCATGTATTGCATAGTGAAGATCGCTCATGGTTGGTAACAACCCTTAGACATCGAGAAAAGCAACAATCTGATAAACGGGTAATTTATGCGTTTTCAACTCGTAAAGATGCGGCTAGTTTCCAGGGTATTACTACTCCTGATATTCGCATTGTTTCTTTACCTGTTGCTCATATTTTGTTTCAACTTTTTACTGTAGATCGTCTTGATAGTATTATATTTATGGAAGTAGCAGGAAAGAAAGAGCATGGAACTGAAATTGAGCGGGCTAAGTTACAAACTATTATTGAACAACAACTGCGACGCTTAAAGTTGAAACATTCTTCTCCATTGACTAATATTCCCCCTAATTTTGCTTAAGTTATCTATATTTTGTCTAATGTCTTATTCTTTTGTTTTAGTTAACCCCTTAAATTATCATAGTTCCTATACTTGTCCTGTCTGTCGTCATGGTGAAATTAGTACATTGCCTTTGATGGAGGCTTTTGCTTGTAATTTCTGTCATCATATTTTTACGGCAAATTTGGAAAAACAATCTCTTACCCTAGTTGATAGTCAACTGCCTTTAACTTGGTATTGGACAGGAAAAAGTTGGCAAGGTATGCGCTCATCAAGTCAATTAAAATGGTTTTATCAAGTAGGAGGGATAGCATTTGTTGTCTTACCTACAAGTTTAGTTAGTTTAGGGGTATATGTTTTTCCACCATTGACTGATAGTCCCTTATCTTGGTTTCCCGTATTTTGGATAGGGTTAACTTTTCTGTCTCATTTAAGTTGTATAGTTTGGCTAATTATAGAATACTATCAGCTGCCTATTTCTTTGTATTTTGAAGCCATTAGACAAAATTTATTTTCTCGTTTAAATGTTACATAAAAAAGGTTTTAGACTTATTAGGTAAGCTGTAAATATAGGGGCTTAATAGTATTAAGCCCTTACAGACCCTAGTGTAATAGATTGTAGGTTGGGTTGAGGAACAAAACCCAACAAACCCGAATTTTAATGCTCCAAATTAGCTGTGTCAATTTACTAGACTGTGGTAAAATCAGCAGAGTTAATTAAACCGACATTGACATTTTGCAACGTCGCTAGAAGCTCAGAAGTGCTGGTATTGCGGATGAAGGTATTAGTACCGAATCCAAAAATGGTTAATTGGGTAAATAGCAATCCTCCACTTAAGCCAATTTTATCAAATCCAATTTGGAAGTCTTGAACGATATCATTGCCATTGCCTACCGCGATCGCAAAGATATCATTACCTAGTCCTCCGTGTAAAACATCGTTACCTTTACCACCATCAAGTAAATCGTCTCCTGCTTCACCAAAGAGGGTGTCATCATCATCGTTACCAAAGAGGATATCATTGCTGTTACCACCATAGAGAAGATCCTTGCCAGTACCTCCGTTCAAATCGTCGATACCATCACCTCCATAGAGGCGATCATTCCCATCATCTCCAAATACTAAATCATCACCCGCTTCACCAAAGAGGATGTCATCACCCACATTGCCGAAGATAAGATCGTTATTTGCGCCTCCTAGTATACTGTCATTGCCAATACCACCATCAAGTATGTCATCTCCATTGCCTCCTCGCAAGGTATCATTGCCTAAGTCACCACTGAGAAAGTCGTTACCGTTGTCTCCTTGGAGACTATCGTTACCTAATCCCCCTAAAAGTTGATCAGTTCCATCTCCACCTAAAAGCTGGTCGTTGCCGTCACCTCCATCGAGAAGATCATCACCACCTAACCCTTGAATGGTGTCATTCCCCTCATTACCGATTAATTCGTTGGCGAGATTGTTACCTTTGAGGTTATCCCCTTGGGTTGTACCAACAATATTAACAAAATTCTGCACATTCAAGGTGAGGGAATTAATGGGCGCAGGTAAACCATTAATTGTCAAGCTATTGGTGGCTAAATTAGCCGTTAGAGAGGTAGTGAGGGCAACTCCAGTAGAGGCATCAATGGTATTATTTTGACCGATCGCACCAATTACGGTTTCTATATCTACAATCTTGTCGGTGCCGAAAATGCCTTTATTGACGATACCACCTGCTAATAAGGTAATAGCATCCGTTAGACTGCTGTAATTGACGGTATCGCTGCCCACACCGCCGTTAATAGTGTCATCCCCACTACTACCAATAATTGTATCATTGCCACCAAGGGTGGAAATGGTAGTAAAATCGCCGAAAATCTGGTCATTGCCGTCGCCCCCATTAAGGGTATCATTACCAGTATTTCCACTTAAAATGTCGTTACCGCTTTCACCGATAAGGTTGTTATTGTTAGTATCACCCGCGATCGTATCATCATTGACTGTACCGATAACATTAGTAAAGTTAGTTACGGTCAATGCTATACTAGGGGGAGTGGCAACACCCGTATTTACAATCAGGGATTGATTGGCTAAATTAACGTTAATGGTTCCGGTTCCGGGTGTGGTTGAGGAATCGATAGTATTAGTTAGACCGACTGCACCGATAATGCGTTCAATACTTGTCAGATTGTCGGTTCCAGCGATTCCCTTGCTGACAACCCCAAACGGTCTTACGGTAACGGCTTGACCTAATGCGCTATAGTCAACGGTGTCTGTATCTGCTCCCCCATCGAGACTATCATTACCTGTGCCACCGATTAAACTATCATTGCCAGCACCTCCAAATAGGCTGTCATTGCCGCCAGCACCACCATTGAGGGTATCGTTACCGCCTCCCCCAGTCAGCGTATTATTAGCGTTATCTCCAACAATGGTATCGTTATTAGCTGTACCGTTGACGTTGACGAAATTTTCCAACCCAAGAATAAATGAACCATTAACCGTCAAAGATTGAGTGGCTAAATTAGCGTTAATGGTAAAACTTGTAGAAGCGTCAATGGTGTTACTTTGAGCCGTTGCGCCTATAATGCGTTCAACACTGACTAATTGATCGGTTCCGGCCGTTCCTTTACTAACAAATCCTGTGGTTTGGTAGGTGATGGCTTGACCGATTGCGCTATAGTTAGCGGTGTCCGTATCGCCTCCTCCATCGAGGCTATCATTACCAGTACCACCGATTAAACTATCATTGCCAGCACCTCCAAATAAGCTGTCATTGCCTCCGGTTCCCCCGTCAAGGATGTCATTTCCGCTTAGTCCAGAAAGGTTATTATTGCCCGTGTCTCCAGTCAGGGTATCGTTATTATTTGTACCGATCGCATTGACAAAGTTAATGGCAGTGAATGATACGCTTGGAGGGGTAGCAATCCCCGTATTAATAAGCACGGATTGAGAAGCTAAATTGACGTTAATGGTAGCACCAGAGCCAAAATTAGTGGCCGTAGAGGCATCAATGAGGTTAACTTGACCTGTTGCGCCGATAATGCGTTCAATGCTGACTAATTGATCAGTTCCAGCAGTTCCTTTGCTGACTGAACCTTGGGGTCTGATGGTAACGGCTTGACCTAATGCGCTATAGTCAACGGTATCTGTATCTAAACCCCCATCAAGACTATCATTACCAGTGCCACCGATTAAATTATCATTGCCAGCCCCTCCAAATAGGCTGTCATTGCCGCCAGCACCACCATTGAGGGTATCGTTACCCTCTCCCCCAGTGAGCCTATTATTGGCGTTATCTCCAACAATGGTATCGTTATTGTTGGTACCGATCACATTGAGAAAGTTAATAGCAGTGAATGATACGTTTGGAACAGTGGCAATCCCCGTATTAGCAACAACAAATTGAGAAGTTAAATTGGCGTTAAGGGTGGCATCCGGCGCAAAATTAGTCACTGTTGAAGCATCGATCGTATTTGCTTGACCGATGGCCCCGATAACTCGTTCAATACTCGTCAGGTTGTCAGTTCCGGCAGAACCTTTATTAACAACCAGTATAGGTAAAAGGGTAATAGCTTGAATTGAACCGCTAAGGGTAATAGCTTGACCTAAACCACTATAGTCTGCCGTATCTGTATCTAAACCCCCATCAAGGCTATCATTACCAGTGCCACCGATTAAACTATCATTGCCAGCACCACCATTGAGGGTGTCATTACCACCATTGCCGCTTAAGCTATCATTACCTAAACCGCCTGATAGAACATTGTTGTTATTATCCCCTGTAATCGTGTCATTATTGTTGGTACCGATCACATTGAGGAAGTTAATGGCAGTGAATGATACGTTGGGAACAGTGGCAATCCCCGTATTAGTAACAACAGATTGAGTCAGTAAATTGGCGTTAAGGGTAGCATCCGGCGCAAAATTAGTCACTGTTGAGGCATCGATCGTATTTGCTTGACCGATGGCCCCGATAACTCGTTCAATACTCGTCAGGTTGTCAGTTCCGGCAGAACCTTTATTAACAACCAGTATAGGTAAAAGGGTAATAGATTGACTTAAACCGCTAAGGGTAATAGCTTGACTTAAACCGCTATAGTCGGCAGTATCTGTATCTAAACCCCCATCAAGGCTATCATCACCTAAACCACCAAAGAGGGTATCATTACCAGCACCACCATTGAGAGTATCATTACCTGTTGAAATCGTCTCAATTTCGATGATCCCACGTTGTATTGTAGTATTAGGCAACGAACTCCAAAGACCAGAAGCAATGTTCAGACTGGCATAATCTTCTAACCCTGTAACATTCGTCGGCTGTCCGGTCAACCAATTACGATAGGTAGCAGTAATAGTTTCGCCGTTAATCCAAGAAAAACTTCCTTCAATGCTTTGATCCGTTAAACCAAGCCAAAGATTACCTTGTCCGCCAAAATTCGCCGTTAACCATTGATTTTCTGCTAGATCATTGACAGTAACTAAATTTCCCCCCAAAGCTACTGCTTGAGCTTGAGCGGCTGTCCAAGATAGGCTATCAGTAAACAGGTAATATTTGCCTTGATACAGGGCTGCTTCCCCATAAAGTGCGTCGTTACCTGCATTACCATTAATAATATCATTACCTGCCAAACCATAGATAATGTCGTTTTCTCCCAAAACCCCATTGAGGATTTCGGATAGGTTTGTTCCCCTGATTATAGCCATAAGTAAACTTTGTTAAAATTTTGTAAATATCATGAATGCTATTGTTACCCATTTTCAGTACAGCGTCAAGTGTGGCACAGAAATCTTGCCTGTGTTAGCAAATAATCAGCTTTTGAGACAATTAACCCAAAGGGGTAAACTCCCCCGTTCGATCGCTTTAGCATAAGCTAGATAGCCATTAGCGGTTGAATGAGACTGGCCACTGCTTTGATCTAGCCAAGAATGAATCTTATCCCAACTGGTGTTTTGATAGTCTTCTAGGGGCATAATTTTAACAAAAGCTTGTTTGAGGGGTTCCTGGGTATGAGGATTTGACCAGCCGATAATTAACACATATTCTGGATGATCAGGGTTAGGATCAGTAATTTGGTAAACCACAACCCCTTGAGTTCTCATAATGGCTTCTCTTTTGACATCAAAAACCACTAATTCCCCTGGTTTAATCTGTTCAGGAATCTGATAATGACCTTTGGTTCCACTCCAAGACTGACTTTGCTTGAGATGAAGTTGTCTTAAGCTTTCGTTTTCTATAATAATGGCAATACCGTCTTTCTCGACTTTCTGGCGGGTTTGATGAGTATGCAATGGTTGCCCTTGTCTCCCGCAACTAAAAAAATGGCTCCACATTGACTTGACTCCTTAAACTGGATGATCTATCTTTAGCCTATTAAACTTGGCTTAGGATGTCAGTCCCAGAATACCACTAAAAAAGCTGTCCAATAACCCTAACACAATATCAAGTCAGTAGTAATTTAGGGAAAAAAGGGGAAAGCTGTTCATCCTACAATTATTGCTATTCTATTTAAAAGTTGGAAAGCCTTTTGATTTTTACGGTTTGATTGAGTCATAAATCCTGTTTCTCTTGCTATTTTTTCTAATTTATCTTTTAGCTTTGTACAATCTTCATTATCTCTATCAACAAGAACAATAATTTTATAATCTTGTGGAATCCAGGCTTTATAACCTTTTAATCTATCAGGTAATTTCTTGATTAAATCAGATTTACCTCGAAAATCATGAATTTTATAGGTAATATTTGGAGATAATATTTTAGGTAAAATTGTTTCTAAACACTCTTTAGCAGAAAATTCTTCAACTAAAAACTCAAGATGCACGTCTTCCTCGCTTTTTTTATTGATTATTAATATTACCGACATCAAAGTAATTTTCCATCCATAATTGACCTAATAATGCGCCATTTTGGATAAATTCTTTAACTCCTTCCATTTCTGATGTTCGTTTAGCTTGAGTAAAACCATTTTCATCTCGATAAAGTACCCAAACTTCCTCTGGTTTTAACCCATCAACAAAGAAGGGAGAATGAGTTGTTACCATTAATTGTGTATTGGCAGAAGCAGCGCGACATTCTTCGGCTAATTCAGGTAGTAACCGAGGATGAAGATGATTTTCCGGTTCTTCTATTCCCACTAATTGAGGTGGGTCTGGATCATATAATACAGTTAAATAAGCTAACATTTTTAATGTGCCATCGGAGGCAAATTTTGCTAAGATAGGATTCTGAAAAGGAGCATCTTTTATTTGTAATAACAACCTGCCATCAGGCATAATTGAGGCTTCAACTTTTTCTAATCTGGGAATTCGACGAGAAAGAATTGCTAGAATATGGTCTAATCTTTCTGAATGTTCTTCTTTAAGATATTGAATCACATTAGGCAAATTATCTCCTGTAGGGGACAGTCTTTCTTGTCCTCCTGCTTCGGGTTGAGTTCGGGTATTATCTGCAGTTAAATAGGATAAATACCAACCCGTAATAAACCGACGTAAAGCACTAACACGAGGATGTTTAGCGAATTGTCCCAAGGTACTAACTGCTAAAAATTCAGCAGATTCTAATTGTTCATAAATTCGTTCATCTTGTTCACCTGGTGTTTCTCCACTAATCACTTTTCCTTCTCCTTCTTTAAAATCTAAAAAGCGAAAAGGTTTACCTTTACTTGTTCGTCTCCAATGTAACCATTCTTCGGCAACATAGGGGCGATTATTAGTTTCATTAATGGCTAAATGATAAGTAATAATTGGAGAATTAACTTTTTCTCTATATTTTAATTCAACAATAATAGATCCTTCTTGTCCTCTGGTTCTTAATTCTCTAAATCTTCCTCGTTTCTCCCATGCTTTTTTTAAGCCAACGGTGAAACATTCAGATAAGAACGCAAACACATCAAAAATAGTTGATTTACCACTTCCATTAGGTCCCAGAAATACTGTCAGTGGCGTTATCTTTTTAAGCTCAAGGTCATGTAATGCGCGATAATTTTGTACACGCAAATATTCAATTCTAGGTATAGAGGGGTTAGGCATATTTTGCTAATAAAAGGCTGCGAACGTCAATTTATCCCGTTCGCAGTGGTTTTTTTGCTGAAATGTACCAGGTTATCGGCGACCACTGTTAGGAAGGGGAATTCCTTCAGCCGATAATCTGAAAGGTTCAACCGCGTCACTATAATCAATAGGCAATACTCCGACCACATTATCATGAGGACGGGGAATAATTACCCAAGTTTCTAAGGTTGCGCCTTCAGTGCGGTTAATCGCTTCTATTCCTGCTTCCATGGCGGTTTTTACCTCTTGGACATCTCCGCGAATATTGAGAGTAAAACGCGCACTTCCGGCCCTAAGATAACCCACAATTGTGATCCGCCCCGCTTTAACCATAGCATCGGCGGCAGCTAAAATACCAGGAAAGCCCTTTGTTTCTATCGATCCCACAGCAGGTTGTGCTGGCATATTTGTTTCTCCTAATTCCCGACGGTTGCTCAAGTGATGATAGGTTTAATTTTAGTCTGAAAAGGCCAACTCACCAATGATTTATAGGGATGCGCTTTTATTTGTTAGGAAATATAACCCATTAATTCTTCTGATGGCCACTCTAATGTATCCCCAATAATAGAACCATTATGATAGGCTGCTAGAAGAATTTCACAGGTTTTACCCCAACTTATAACCCCATTAGCATCCAGGGCGATCGCGGCTAAATCTCGTTGATTTTTTTGAGATTCTTGCATGGATTTTTCCATCGCTTCAGGTAAGGAAAAACCGTCTCCTACTCTGATGACAATTTTAGCGGCCAAACACTCATTAACAATATCTTCTCCCACACCAGTACAACTTACACCCCCATTAGCTGTAGCATAATTTCCGGCCGGCATGGCTGAATCACTCACTCGGCCTATTCTTTCTAATCCTTTGCCTCCTGTGGAAGTTCCAGCCGCGATCGCCCCATAACTATCTAAAGCCACAACCCCAATGGTTCCCCGTCCCCCTTCAGAAGACTCTGTATTAGCGAATAATCGCCCCATTTTACGCTGAAAATTGTCTTTCCACTCTGCAATCCATTCTTGGGCCCGAAACTCGGTTAAAGGGTCATAAATGGGGATTTGCAGTTCTCTTGCTAATTCAGCCGCACCCAGATCAGAAAGAATGCGATCGCTTTGGGTTTGCAAATATTTAGCTAATTCAATGGGATGTTGCACGCGAGAAACATTAATCACCCCGCTAAAAGTTTGGCTGACACCTTCCATTAAAGACGCACTCATGCGAATTTGTCCATCAGACTGTAACACTGAACCTGTACCTGCATTAAAACTGGGTTCATCTTCAAGATGTTGGCAACCTAGAACCACTGCATCTATGGCAGTTCCGCCATTTTTGAGACAGTTATAAACCTCGTTGACGATATGATGGAGAGACTTACGAACTTTAGATAAACCGCCTTTATCGTCAAGAGAACTAGCACCACCATGTATGATTAATCTGGGTTGTTGTGTGGTCATTATGGGGATATCCTTTATGGGTTGTTACTAGAAGAACGTCGTCGGCGACAGCGTTCAGAGCAATACTTTACATCATGCCAACATTTGGCCCACTTTTTGCGCCAAGTAAAAGAAAGGCCACAAACTGAACAAATTTTGCTAGGAAAGTCAGATTTTGCACATTGACGAGCCATATAATCATAAAAAATAGTTAAATACGCTATGGATAGTGGGATGCGTTGGGAACACATCCTACATTATGGTCTTATTGTTACCCTTTTACTTGTGCTACAATCGTACGATGACGGGGACTAATTGGTGTAATTTTAGGTGACTCAAATCCTGCCTCTACTAACTCATTTTCAACGTCTAAACTAAAGTATTCGTCTAAATAAGGTTCCGTACTTTTTAACAATGTCATGACGTAAGGAGGCATTTTTTGGAAAGCTTCAGCACGAGGATTCATATCCATCATGGTAAAATAACCTCCAGTTTTTAGCAAGCGACGGGCTTCTTTAAAAATCTCTTTGGCCGGTTTCTGGGGTAATTCATGAAATAATAAAAAAGAAGACACTAAGTCCAAGGAATTATCAGGTAAATTAGTTGATTCTGCCGCCCCATGTAACCACTTAATTGAAGTATTTCGTAGTTGACTACGATAGTGAGCAACTGCTAAATGATAAGGGGATAAATCAAGTCCAGTTACAGTTGCTTGGGGATAGATTTCTTGTAGAGAAAAGGTACTTATTCCCACACTACATCCGATGTCTAAAATAGCTTGAGGTGTGATCAATAATTGCTCTTTTAGTACCTCATGATAATTATGACGTAAATGGGGATCTCCCTTGACTCCTTCCCCTGGCCAAATATTAGCATGAACCGCATAAGCTGCAGATTCTACTTCTAAAGCAGAAGTCCAGTTTAAATTACCTTTTTCGTAAGCATGAAAGGAACATAAATAATAATCAGGATAGACTAAATTAGAATTTTCTACTATTTGTAATTCTTTTTCCCAGTCATGTTGACGTAGTTGACGCACATTTTCTCGCCAAGGAACCCCTATTTTTTCAGCACGGTTGATAATCATTTCTCGCGCTTGATATTTAGCAAAATTGGCTAGGGGTTTAATGCCTAAGATACCGTTAATTAAACGGGTTGTTAAATCGGTTTGAGGTGATAATGGATTAACTGTCATAGATTACGTACACATCAAGAGTGCTTTTGTGTCTTATTATACTTCCTTTAGACACAACTTTTCACCTTGCATTTACAGCAAGATAACAAGTATCTTCATCGGCTTCTTATATACATATTAAAAATTAATTCAATAGATGACAATGGCTTTCAACATAGTCTAAACTCCCATAAAATAGCAATCCACAATAAACTAGATAAATAGTTCAACAGAGTTAAGGTGAATGGATAAACAGTCTGCCTCCCCGGAAGTATCCCAACAACAACCCATCAAATTACCCCGTACCAGCGAATCTGAGCAATTAAAGCGTATTCGTCACACCACCTCCCATGTCATGGCCATGGCGGTACAAAAACTCTTTCCTAAAGCGCAAGTTACCATTGGCCCTTGGACAGAAACTGGCTTTTATTATGATTTTGATGTGCCTGAACCCTTCACTGAACAAGACTTAAAAGCCATCAAAAAAGAAATGATTAAAATTATTAATCGTAAACTTCCCGTTATCCGAGAAGAAGTTACCCCTGAAGAAGCAAAAAAACGCATTACAGAGCTTCAAGAACCCTATAAACTGGAAATCCTGGAAGGTTTAACCCCCCCTATCACCCTCTATCATTTAGGGGAACAATGGTGGGATTTATGCGCGGGGCCCCACGTTGAAACTACTGGCGACTTAAACCCCAAAGCCTTTGACTTAGAAAGTGTTGCGGGGGCATATTGGCGAGGTGATGAAACCAAAGCCCAACTACAACGTATTTATGGTACTGCTTGGGAAACCCCCGAACAGTTGGCCGAACATAAACGACGCAAGGAAGAAGCGTTAAAGCGCGACCACCGCAAATTAGGCAAGGAATTAGGCTTATTTATCTTTGCTGACCCTGTTGGCCCTGGTTTACCTCTATGGACTCCCAAGGGAACCATTATTCGCTCTACTTTAGAAGATTTTCTCAAAAAAGAACAATTCAAACGGGGTTATCTTCAGGTGGTGACTCCCCATATTGGTAGAGTTGATTTGTTTAAAATTTCTGGCCACTGGCAAAATTATAAGGAAGATATGTTCCCGATGATGGCCGAAAATGAGGAAGCAAAAGTTCAAGAAATTGGCTTTGCTTTGAAACCGATGAACTGTCCTTTTCACATCCAAATTTATAAGAGTGAGTTACGATCTTATCGGGAATTACCAATGAGATTAGCAGAGTTCGGCACGGTTTATCGTTATGAACAATCAGGAGAATTAGGGGGTTTAACTCGTGTTCGGGGATTTACTGTTGATGACTCCCATTTATTTGTCACTCCTGATCAATTAGATGATGAATTTCTCAGTGTTGTGGATTTAATTCTCTCAGTCTTTAAGAGTTTACAACTGACTAATTTTAAGGCAAGATTGAGTTTTCGTGATCCCACTTCTGATAAATATATTGGGTCTGATGAAGCTTGGGAAAAGTCACAAAATGCAATTCGTCGGGCAGTTCAAACTTTAGATATGAACTATTTTGAAGCAGAAGGAGAAGCGGCATTTTATGGACCAAAATTAGACTTTATTTTCCAAGATGCGTTAGAAAGGGAATGGCAGTTAGGAACGGTTCAAGTTGATTATAATTTGCCTCAACGCTTTGAATTAGAATATGTGGCAGAAGATGGCACTCGTCAACGGCCAGTTATGATTCATCGTGCGCCTTTTGGTTCTTTAGAACGATTAATTGGTATTCTAATTGAGGAATATGCGGGAGATTTTCCCTTGTGGTTGTCTCCTATTCAAGTACGTCTTTTTCCTGTGAGTGATACTCAGTTAGATTATGCTAAAGAAGTGGCGCGAAAAATGCTCTTATTAGGCATTCGGGCTGAAGTTGATACTTCTGGTGAAAGACTGGCTAAAATGATTCGTAATGGGGAGAAAGAAAAGATTCCTGTTATGGCAGTTGTTGGGGCCAAAGAAGTCGAGTCTAATAGTTTAAGTATTCGGACTCGTGCATCAGGAGAATTAGGAATAATGACTGTTGATGAAGTGATAGAAAAGTTAACCGATACTATCACGAATCATAGCAATTTTTAGGGGTTTAGGTGGGCAATGCCCACCCTATTTTAGTTTGCAGAAAAAATATTCACATTAATAAAAAATATGAAGTGATTGAGATCACAAAAAAATATATTAATTTATGTTATCTAATAAATAGACATATTTTTCAACAAGGATCAATATCATGGAATTTATAGATTTTATGGTTTTCAATGTAAAACACGATCAAACCAAAGAACGCCGTAAGCACTAGATTTAGTATTCTGTATAAAGGAGGGTGGCATTGTTCACCCTCCTTTGCTTATTAATGCAATAACTTGACAATTAGCTCTCATTATGAGAACATGATAAAGTAAGTTCTTATAAAGACATCTTATGGAACTATAGCCAACTCTTAGTTAAATTTCAACCTAAAGTCATTGAAACTGAAGCAGAATATCGAGAGTACAGAAGTATTCTGATTGAATTGATGATGAAGACTAATAGGAGCGAAGAAGAAACAGTGATACTAAAGTTAATTGCTTCTCTAATTAAAGAATATGATCAAAAGCAAGAGCAACCTGAACCTGCTGCTCCTCATGAAATTTTACAACATTTGATGGAGGAACATAACATGAAACAAGTTGATTTAGTTGATAAAATAGGGTCTAAAGGCGTTGTTTCAGAAGTTGTTAATGGAAAACGCTCTATTAGTAAGTCTCAAGCTAAAACTTTAGCTGAAATCTTTCATGTTTCCCCTGCATTATTTATCTGATTATTATTGTAAAGCTTGTTCAACAGCTTCTTTAATAAAAATATGATAATTAATTCCCTTTTGTTTTGCAACTTCTTTAACTTTCTCTAAAAGTTGAGAAGACATTTCAATAGTAACACTTTCATTTTTGGGAACTAATTCAAAATTTACAGAAGAAAAGTTTTCTTTATTTAAGTAATCAGAAAGATCTTGTTCTAGTAAGTTTTCCACATCTTGATCAGTCTTCATTTTTGGTAAATGCTTCTTCATATTTAGTAACCTCTCTTTCGTGCATATAACGTGCGCTAATGGGTCTAATTAAAATTTCTCCTTGATAGTTTCTTAAGGTAAAAGCAACAAACATGGGTCTTCCGTTAGAAGAACGGCCAACAGCTAGATATCGGTCTTCTAAATCAGAATGTTTAACATCAGGAGCAACCCATAGCTTTCCTAGAAAGAAGGCCTCAATTTCTGACTTTATTAGCCCATGTTTTTGACATTTTTGCTCATTTCCTTGATTCCAATCAAAACCATTAAATTTGATGCCCATTACTACATAATGACAAATATTACTTACAAATGTCAATTATATTCTAACCTAAAATATGTCAAGCTAACTTCACTTTTAAATATTATTTACATTAATTGAGTTATATAATTCAGTTTATTTATTGTAATTTCACTTGATTTAAGCAAGATAAATCTACTTTACCAAAATGAACACTAAATGCTAACTGAAGATTTTCTAAAGATTTAACTAACCAGGGAACCCCTTCTCTAGCGAAAGACTCGTAGTGATTAAATAGGATAGAAAACCGCTTTTCTAAATAAGGTTTAACTTTATTACAAATCAGAATAACTTTCAATAGAACTCCCATAGTTTGAGTTACCCCCATATTAGAAATCATATCAACAAAAACATAGTGATCAGGTTTGTTAGAACTTTCTACAACTAAAAAATTTAACAACTGACTCGATGTTCTTAACATAAGAAACTCACTGGGTTTCTGATGATTACATTCAGGTAAAGTATTTTGCAGAATTTGATAAATTTTCTTATTAAATTGACCTTTTGCATATTGAGAGTCCATGGAACTGAGCAAATATTCATATAAGTCATCTTTGAACCCTTGGAAACTTTGAGTATGAACACTCTGAGTCAAAAAATTCTGAGACAAACTTTTATAACTAGAACCTCCATCAACATTGCCAACAAAGTGTTTTAACGCACGATTTAATTCTTTATCATTGAGCAAAGTTGGATTTTTAACCGGACGAATAATACGCCCTTCTTCTTCAGACATTTGAGGTGAACGTGCTACTTGAGCTAAGCGAACTTTATAGGTGACATAACGAGATAAATTGACTTCAAAACGTTTTTCCGTCTGTGCTTTAATATGTCTAACCGTTTGTTGATGTTCTTGGCTACTGTCTTCACTTAGTAAACAATGATTGTAGAGATAAGGATAACGATCAATTAAATTACCAACTGAGTTACAAGTATTTTGCTTACTATTGATAACTCGTGCTAAACGTTGAAGTTTAACATATTGATCTGACTGGACAAAGTTCTTGACCAGATAACGAATTTGATTAGCAGTATTATTAAAACCGCTACGAGCAGGTGCTAAATTCTCAAATATAGCAATTAATTCTGGGATGGCAGATTGTAATTGAGGCTGCATCTGCCAGGAATTGATTAAAATATGACAACAACGGTTAAAGAAGTAATTAAATTGATATTCAATATTTTTACGCTTGACAATTTTTTCTAAAGCAGCGTATACTTGAACATCCCGAAATCCTCGCCCTTCCACAAATAAATAGCGAAAATCTTCGATTAACTGCGACGGAGAATCTGTTTTTACTTGCTCAAGTAAATAATCGTAAAGAACTTGTTCTTCTGATGAGCTTTGTTGTCTATAGTCACTGTTAATATGGGATGATGTATTCATGGCCGTCAGCCCTCCTTTATTGATTAGATTCAACATGGGGCCGTAAAATTCCTGTTAAATAGGGAGTGAATTTATCGCCCAGTCTCTGTTTAATAATAGACATTGATTGAGTTTATCTGGTAGATTCGTCATTTCTAACTATCTTCTTTAAATACATTCCTTAAAGTAACTAACAAGCCCACAGTTTGTATGTGATCTTGATCACTGTAATCTTTTTTTTTCTGGTCTTATTTCATCAATATCAAGTAAGTATTTCTACTATGTTGTTGTCAATTTCTCTGAGTAATCTTGTTCAAGTTCTCGGTAATAATCTAAACCAATGTATTAATATTAATGACAATTTATCTGTTTGTGGTATTAATACAGATAGCCGTTTGATTAGGCCAGGAGAGCTTTTTATCGCTCTAAAAGGAGAAAATTTTGATGGTCATAATTTTGTTGCAGTAGCAGTTAATCAAGGGGCAATCTCTCTCGTTACTGAACGTCCTTTATCAGTAATTTTTCCTACGGATATTCCACAATTACAAGTTAAAGATTCTTTAAAGGCTTATCAACAAATTGCTCATTGGTGGCGTAATCAGTTTACAATTCCTATTATTGGTGTAACTGGTTCGGTGGGAAAAACAACCACGAAAGAACTCATTGCTGCTGTCTTAGGCACTTATGGCAAGGTTCATAAGACTCAGGCTAATTATAATAATGAAATTGGGGTTCCTAAAACTTTACTGGCTTTGACTTCTGACCATGATTATGGAGTCATTGAAATGGCCATGCGCGCATCAGGAGAAATTGCTTTGCTTACTGATATTGTTTGTCCTACGATTGGGGTAATTACTAATGTGGGAACGGCTCATATTGGTAGACTCGGTTCAGAAGAAGCGATCGCGATCGCTAAATGTGAGTTATTAGCCCAAATGCCTCAAGGGGCTGTGGCTATCTTAAATCATGATAATGCTCGGTTGCTTGATACGGCTTCTAGGGTGTGGCAGGGTGAAACTATTACTTATGGTTTGGAAGGGGGCGATATTCGTGGAGAATTGCTGGATAATCAAAGGGTACGGGTAGAAGGTATGATTTTTCCTGTTCCTTTGCCGGGCCGTCATCATGCTTTAAATTATTTGGGGGCGTTGGCAGTGGCTAAGTATTTAAAATTAGATTGGGGGTTTTTAACTCAAGGGATCTCGGTTGATGTTCCTAAAGGGCGATCACAACAATATCAGTTACCTAATGATGTTTTACTCTTGGATGAAACCTATAATGCAGGTTTAGAGTCGATGAAGGCTGCGTTACAGTTGCTTAAGGATACTCCTGGTAAGCGTCATATTGCTGTTCTCGGAACGATGAAGGAGTTAGGGGAAAAGTCCACCGAGTTACATCGGGAAGTGGGGTCAATGGCAGAAAAATTAGGGCTTGATGCCCTTTATATTTTAGTGGATGATCCTGAAGCTGAGGCGATAGCGAGAGGGGTGACGGGTATTGTAACGCAGTGTCTGGGAACTCATGAGGAATTGGTGGAAACTTTAATTAAGGTGGTTAAGTCTGGCGATCGCTTGTTGTTTAAAGCTTCTAATTCTGTGGGGTTAAACCGAGTGGTTGAACAATTTCGACAACAATATTAATGTATTAATGTTGGGGAAGGTGGGTAATGCCCACCCTACAACCGTGAGTCATAATTTTTGATAATTATATAATCTATTTAGTTTTAATTTTCTAATGTCTCTCAAAATCCATCAATTTACCTTCCCAGAGGAAAAATTCTGGAAAATTGGTCTACGAGGTTGCGCCGTTTGAGCCTCCTGTGATAACATTAAAATTGATAATCCCAGGCGTGTTTATGCCAAAAATATTGTTTAGATCTAATGTTTTACTTTTTGGTGATCAATTTTTAGCGATCGCCCTCTAAATATTAGTCTGTTGTTCGACTATCTTAGCCACACTAAAAATAATATAAAGAAGTTTATCCTGTAGGGTTTCTCTCAATCTAAAATTGAAGAGTGTTTTTTCTACTAAACTAGGATCACAGCCACAATTAGCAAATAGTCTTTGGCTGATTTGTTTGGCTAAAGATGGTATCTCTGAGTTAGCTTGGATTGTTTGCCAGATTTCTAATGGGATGGGAGCATCTAACAAATTGTGAGCAAGATAAAGACCTAAAAAAAGAGTGCGTTGTCTCCTTACACGATTAGCTTGAGCTATAACTTTTTCCCAATTCATGTTTTTATGGCTGTCAATAAGTGTGGCAATATCACAAATCATTTTAAGTTGTGTCCAGTGATCTTTTGTATAGTTTAAGCACAGAACAACCAGGAGAGTTTCTGGGGATAGACTAGGGACATCAACACCCCCTAATGAAACGGATTCAATGTTTTGTAAAAGGTCTTCAGAATTCAGGGGGAAAATAGTGTGTTGTGGGTTTGTTATCCAATGAATTTCTACTCTAGCTCCAAACTTGCTGTTGTGATCTAAAGTTTTCCAATACCATTCATCATAGACATATTGAGAGTTTAAATAACGTTTATGATTAGCTTGGGTTAAGTGATTGTTTTTGCGTTGTAAAACGTATCCATCAGTTGTTAATAATTCTTGAACTTTTAACATATCCTGTTTTTGTACGAGGATATCCAGATCTCCGAACATTCGCAGGGATAAGTTACCATAAGCAGTAACGGCTAAGGTTTGTCCTTTGAAGGGAATAGCTATAATATTATTTTGTTGAAAAATATCTAATAATCGGAGCAGTTCTTGGGTGAGAAATAATGTACGGTGAGTATTATTATAAAAATAATCTTGAAGTTCTTTGAAGATAGATTCAGGAATAGCTCCTGGATCATGATTTTTTAACTTGTGGTATAAAAGTGGGAGAATTCGATGTTGTTGTGCTGTTTGGATGATATATTTCCAGTCAATATCTTCTGATAGTAACTTGCTAATTTGATCGGTTGCTTTATTATCTATTAAATTATGAGCATAACAAAGTAATAGCTTATTTTCATTATTTTTATCATAAGCGTCAATTTCTTTTGCTGTTGTTTTGTTAAGATTGGTTATTTTTTGCTGAATACGCTTACCTGTTTCCCAAATTGGGAATAAATTAACAGGCAAATTTACTTGAAATTTTTGTTGTTTTATCGTTGTTGTATGGGGTAAAATTACTGATTCTACCCATTCTCGATACCAAGATTTTGTTTCTGTATGAAGCGGTAATTCGATTCTATTCCAGCTAAATAAGCCTGGTTTCGTTTCTAAAAAAGAGCCATCTTTAAAAGCTACTTTTGTTTCTTCAAATCCGCTAGTAATATATTTAAAATCTAGGGTCAATGGATTGATGTTTTCCTTAATCTTATTTCTCAACCAATTTCTGTGAATCATTCCAGTAAAACTGCTTCCTGGAGTTCCCGCAAAAATTTGAGAATGACTCATCACTAAATTACATATTAATCCTAGAGTCACTTCATCTGTAAAAGGTAAGGTTTTAAATTGAGAAGAAAAATCATTGACAATGATATCATCTAAGAAAATATGATTTTTGTATTCAGATATAATTTTAGAAAAAAATTCTTTATTTTCAGGTTCATCAGTACAAATTACAAACAATTCTTCAGTTGGAATAATGGCTCTAAGAGTCTTGAGTATCTTTTCTGGATCAGAGTGATATCTTTGAGGTAAAAAGCTGCGAAAGTCAGTTAATCTGATATGAATTCCGTTAAATTTATTCAAGTTTTTACTTATTTCAGCAGCTAAATCTCTATAATTTTTTTGTGGGTTAACTGCTTCCATAATTTCATATAGCGATGAATTTAGGGAATAAAAACATCTAGAGTAATATCCAAGATTACACTGATGAATATGTAAAACTTCTGCATTTACATCTTGAAAAATTTGTCTTCCATCTGCAAACTCAGAAAGGGAGTTAGGATTAACATATATTTTGTCAGGTACAAAAACTGAATTAACCAGTTTTACTTCGCTGTGATGGATAGTCATTTTCTTGGTTTCTAACGCTTCCTTAAATTGAAGATAATCAACTAATTCAATAGGAAGTTCATCCATCAGGTCAAAAATATTAGGAATTCGATGATTACTGACTACATTTTTTCTCTTAGCGGAAATGTAGTCAGAATAGACACCTGGAATTGGTTTTAAGCTTTGATTTTTTTCTCCAGAACCATAATAGACTAACTTCCTATTAGTAAGATAAGCTAATCCCACAGCTAATTCTAAGGACATAAGTTGGTTATTAAAACCAGACTCATAATTTTTGTACAAAAGGTATTTGTCCGAACTACAATTCATGACATTATTGACAGAGATTTTTTTGGGAAAAAACAAAATTAGTAAAAGACAGAGAAATGCTGATGTCTAAAGCCTTGACTTGATGCCACCATCCAGATGGAACAAAAATAATTTCTCCTGGTTCTAGAACAACTTCTATGACCTTTACATTTTCAAACAGAGGATATTTATCATAGTCTGGTTTATCACAGTCAACTTCGCTAAAAACACCAACATGGTTGTATAAGAAAGGTGTATAAATCGGTGGAATAATTTGCCATCGTTTGCGACCATATATTTGTGCCATCATGAGAGGAACTTCGTCATAGTGTAAAGGGGTAATAGTACCAGCAGAACCAAACCAAAAAAAGACTTTACCAGAACTATTAGACTTATCTAGATATTCAGGAGGCATGATAATATCTTCTAATAATCTTGCTAATTCACCTGTTTCCAAATTTCTGTTGTTAGCAACCATATAGTAGTCGTTATTTTCTCCTTGATTAACGACTATATTGACATAATCTCCAAGTTGGATTTTCTTTTTATGATTCTCCATGTTAATTTCATATTGATCATCTGAATTTCTATTAGCCATTATTTCAACCTCTGTATCTCCATAATTGGCTTTTAGATAATTGGGAGTCCACAAAGATAAGGCAGGCCATTCAGTGATCATATCGGTGATGATGACAGGCTTGTTTTTGGCATAATAGTTTACATAAAAATCTTCTCCAGAAAGGCTATTTCTCCGCTCTATTTCGATAGATTTATTTCTTAATCTCTCAAAAAAACTACTTTCCGAAAATTTTTGAGGAGTAATAGAAGATTCTGTTAAAGTAGCGACATTCGAGGATTGAGATGTTCCCACAGTAGCATATTCTGGTTGTTTAACAGTTGTCGATTTTCCGACAATTGCTCCTTCATAGGATTGTTTAATTTTATCAAGAAACTCTGGCGGAATTTCCCCAATCCATTTACTGACAATTTTCCCATTTTCCACTAATACTGCTGTGGGGAAAGCATCAGCCATATAACTAAAAAGTAACTTATCCATCGAAACAACAGGAAATCGCGCTCTTTGTTCGGTTTTAAAGGTTTCTATGGCTTCATCATTTATGGATAAAATTCCCAGAACTTGGGGTAATTTTTTCTGTGTTTGCATCATATTCAAAAAAGGAATCCATCGCTTACAGTAGCCGCAGGTTTGACTGAGAAAGACGATAAAGTAAGAGCCTTCTTGTAAATCGTAGGGGCTATTTTTTAACCAGCTTGGTTTCCAGCGATTGCCTTCTTTAAGACGAGAAAAGTTAAAAATTGGTTGCTGTTGAGACTGCCAACCAAAGGTACTAGCAGATACCATAACAATTAAGGTTAGTATCCATTGCCAGGTTTCTGTGTGATGGTTGGGGATAGGATTCAGCCAAGCAATAATAAGTAAGAGGATATAGCCTAGATTTAATAGTAGACTTTGTTGAGGAGTAATTATGACAACTCCCCCATAACAACCACAATCTTCTGTTCTTCCTGTGGAAGTTGACCAATAGTTGAGAATGGTTAATGCTACTAGCAAAAAGATTGAGCTAGGGATTATCCATTGGGGGAATTCATACACAATTAGGGCAACTCCCAAGGCGGTTTCTAAGCCAATAAAAGCAATGGCTATGTAGGGGACAATCGGAGAATAAAAAAGCCCATAACGATAGTTTTGGGTGATGAAATCTTTGGAACTGAAGGCTTTGATGAGGCCGGTTATAAGGAAGATTGTACCGACAATAAAGGTGCTGAAATATGAAATCATTTATTTACTTGATGCTTGTATGAGTTGAGAAAGTTGTAGGTTGGGTTAAGCAAAAGCGAAACCCAACTAAATACCTTAGTTAAATGTTAGGTCTTGTGACCTCGACAGTTAAATGTTAGGTCTTGTGACCTCGACCCAACCTACTAGACTAATTTTCAGGGGGTTATGCAAAAAACCCCACAATAAGGTGTTTATCAAACGCAAGTGCAATTAGAGCCTAATAATCCACTTTGACATGTGCCTGTACATGGATCAGTTGGATCTGAGTAACACTTACCATTGCTCTGTTGACACCTACCTGTAGGTTTTGGCGTAGGTGTTGGCGTTGGTGTTGGTGTTGGTGTTGGATTAGGTGTTGGATTAGGTGTTGGATTAGGTGTTAGTGTTGATGCGGCGAATGCTGGTTTTGGTGCAATTACTGACTGAATCATCGGAAATAAAGCCCCAATTGCTGCTGCTCCTGCCAACTTTGCTGTTTTTCCTAATACCTTACGCCGAGAAACCCCCACCTCATCAGCAATAGGTTCCCTGACATACTCTTGAATCAGATGACATCGTTCTAACTCCTCTAAAGCTAACCAGATCAAGCCACGAATATCTACATCTTCGGATAAGTCCAACTCTTGTTCTAGAAAAGTAGCAATATCATCTACTGTATTCCGACCATCAGCATAATAATAGACCTTGGTAGCTATAGGATTAAGACAATGACAGGCATCCCTTTCACGGTCATAAATCATTACCTCATTATCTACTTCTGTAATCAGGATGTTTGTAGTTCTAGCAACTGGTATCATGGTGATTCTCCTCACTATTAAAATTAATTAAAGGCTTTAATAAGGCCGGTTATCAGGAAGATTGTACCGACAATGAATGTGCTGAAATATGAAATCATTTATTTACATTAAAAGTTTGTATAAGTTCAGAAAATTGTAGGTTGGGTTGAGCAAAAGTTCAATGTTGAGTATTGTGACCTCGACCCAACCTACTAGACTATTTACAAACTCCAAATGATGTCAAAGGCACGTAAATACAAGTGCAGCCAGGATCACAAGGTGCTACGTCACTACCAGGTGAACATGCCCTCCCGTCACATGGGGTTGGAGTTGGGGTTGGGGTTGGGGTTGGTGTTGGATTAGGTGTTGGATTAGGTGTTGGTGTTGATGCTGCGAATGCTGGTTTTGGTGCAATTACTGACTGAATCATCGGAAATAAAGCCCCAATTGCTGCTGCTCCTGCCAACTTTGCTGTTTTCCCCAATACCTTACGTCGAGAAACCCCCACCTCATCAGCAATAGGTTCCCTGACATACTCTTGAATCAGATGACATCGTTCTAACTCCTCTAAAGCTAACCAGATCAAGCCACGAATATCTACATCTTCGGATAAGTCCAACTCTTGTTCTAGAAAAGTAGCAATATCATCTACTGTATTCCGACCATCAGCATAATAATAAACCTTGGTAGCTATAGGATTAAGACAATGACAGGCATCCCTTTCACGGTCATAAATCATTACCTCATTATCTACTTCTGTAATCAGGATGTTTGTAGTTCTAGCAACTGGTATCATGGTGATTCTCCTCTCTATTAAAATTAATCAAATTATCGAAATGTTGTAATAATACCCTTGCCGTTTCCTCTGCTTCTCCTCGTTGACTTTTGAGGATAACAGCACCCGAAACAGCCTTCCCTAAAATAGGTAAAGCAAATTCAGGACGGAGACGAGCAACTAAAGTATTATCTAAAAGTGTTAACACTGCTTGTCCTCCAGAAATCTCTTGAGGACTCCATTGTGCTTCAGACTGATACTGAGTTTGCACTATTAACCCAATAGGTATAGGCTTTTCCCCAGCAAGACCACCCAAAACTTCTACTGGACAGCGTTTTGTTCGTTGCCCTTCTCCTTGACGGATAGATAAGGCTCGCGGATAGGGATGAACCAAGCCATCCGTATCAATTAATGCATACTCATCCGAGTAGTAGGTTGCTCCTGCTTGCACTAAAGCAGCAACCAAAGTCGTTTTTCCGCTAAAACTGCGCCCCGGAATCACAATCGCCTTACCCTTCCATTCCACCACCCCTGCATGAACAAACAAGCGGTTTTGGACTGATACCCCCAACCACAAACGCAATTCAGAATCGAAAACCTCAAAGATATCCTCTAAATCCTGACTTTTGGCTAATTCTCCTGTCTCATCAGAAAGGAGATAATCGGGAGAGTCCGACACAGCCATGATGGAGTAAAGTTTATCTAGTCTCGCTGAGGAAAATGGTTGCCAATTAGGGGGGAGATAGTTGGGTAGTGCTTCCAAGATTGCCCTGTCACTGATGTGAATCCCTATGGATAAACCATAGCTCACAAAACAGAGCATTCTCCCCCACTGAGAGACTTCCTTCGTTGATTGAGTCAGTTTTAGTAAATCGGGGCTTAACATTCAGGCATTTCAGCGCAAAGCGGTGAAAACAGATAATTTACAAAATTATTTTATTTAGCCTATGTAAGCGTTTATGTAAGCGATGTATAACTTCGTAATAAAACTTATTATTTGTTCCCTAAAAAATGAATAAAAGGCTAAAGCCTTATGCTATAGAAACGAAGTCCGACGAGCGCGGACTAAATTCTAGGTTGCGTAGGCAACCTTTGTTTTTATAGCTTAACCCTGAGCGGGTTTAAGCCAATAATTTCTAATAGTTTTACATAAGTAAATGATATTGAGCGATCGCGGTTTATTCTAAATTACCAAACCGTGATTGATATTGTTTAAGTAAAGCAGCTAATTCTTCTTTTTCTTGACGTTCTTGATCGAGTTGTTGACCTAAATTTTTAATACGTTCTTCAGGAATTTCATAACGTTTACCTGTGAGATCATACCAATATAACCATTCTCGATAAATTCCTTGATAACTTCCTAATTCTTTGCCTATTCCTAATTCTAATTCTGGCAACCAAATGACTTCACCTGATTGTAATATATACTGTCCATTGTTGAGTTTATAGACTTCTAAACGGGGTTTTCTTTTGCGTAAGGGATTATAAATAACATAGTATAAAATTCCCATTTCAGCATAAAATTTTTTCTTCGTGCTATATTCTCCCCGTCTTGTTTGAGATACCACTTCTAAGACAAAAATAGGAAGTTTTTGTTCTTCCCACAACACATAGGATAAGCGTAAATCTTCATCAATAATACGGGGAACCCCAATACTTAAAAATCCATCAGGGACAATAGCAGGTTGATTAGGATCATAATAAACTCCCATATCAACCCCAAAAAACCAATTCATTTTTTCTGACCAAATCAAGGCCAGAACAACTTCAAGCAATCCAGGAATTAAATGTTGTAATTGATTATCCACAGGGGTATCATCAGAATCAGGTAAATCTTCAGCAGAGGGTAAACAGGAGCGAGGATCGTAATATTGTAACATGGGTATTTCAATAATAAAGTACAAAATCTTTTCTATTGTAACGTAAATTGCTAGGGATAAATTTAGACTTTCTAGATCCCCCTAAATCCCCCTTAAAAAGGGGGAGTTTACGGCTTATAATAATCTGGGTAAAATCAATCCTAAAGCTAATAAGATGCCACTCAAAAAATGAAGGTTTACTGCTATAAACTTAGAATTACTTACCTTCTCAGGTTGATCGTGATATTGTCGAACATGATTAACTAATTGATAAGCAACGGGAAAACTCAGAAAGATCAGTAAACTCCATAGAGAAATTGTCCCCAATAAAGCAAAAACAAGGGTTAAAACAAATATAAGAATAGTTGACCCTGTTAACACTTGAGAACCTAATTTTGTGCCTAAACGAACAATAGGAGAACGTTTTCCTGCTGCCATATCATCTTCTACTTGATGAAAATGGGAACAAAATAAAATAATCGAGGTACTAATTCCGATTATTGTTCCAGGAATTAAACTCGATAAAGAAAACTGTTGAGTCTGAGAATAATAAGCAGCAGAAATAGCCATCGGGCCAAATGTAAAAAAGCAAATAATTTCTCCTAATCCCTGATATCCTAAACGAAAAGGAGGCCCTTGATAACTATATCCTAAAGCACAACATAGGAAGATAATTCCTAATACTGTTAAGTCTTGTTGCCACCAAGCAATTAAGAAAATGCCTAAGATGCCTAATGCTAAGAATAAATTAGCTAACCAAAACATGAGAGATTTATTGCCTGTTAAATTGACAATAGAATGAGCTTTATTTTTATCAATTCCTGTTTCAGAATCAAAAACATCATTACTAATATTAAGCCAAGCAATAATCAAAATAGCTGACAGTAAAAAAGTCAAAAATATTTTGAGATCAAATAGTTTAGTCTCCGAAAAAGCGGCGGCAGTTCCCACTGTAATTGGTATAATAGCAACGCTATACATGGGAGGTTTAATAGCGGCTAACCAGAGTTTTCTTTTTGAAGGTGGTATAAGGGTAGTTGTCGTCATGAAACTTCACTCGTAGAATAATTAAATCTGGTTCTACCGAACATAGTATGTAAAACTATTAGAAATTATGGGCTTAAACCCGCTCAGGGTTAAGCTATAAAAACAAAACCCGCCTACGCGAGTTTAATTTAGCCTCCCGAAGGAGGCTTCGTTCCTATAGTATCAGACATAAGGTCTGTCTATAGACGTTGATTTAACATAACTTGTCCGGTAGAACCTTAAATCTTCAAGATGGGTAAAGGTATTAATTAATCAAAGCAACCGGATAATTTTACTTTTTCTTGAGGACGATTTGCTACATAATCTTGAAGCCATTTACATCCTTGATTTAACAGATAGTTTAAGCGAGCAAATTCTTCTTGAACAGTCCAAATTCTGACCGTTCCATCTCTAGCTACCGTGATCATTTGTTGACTATCAGGGGTAAATTGTAAACTTTCAATTGACTCTTGATGTCCTTTCATTTTAGTATGAAGGTTGCCATTAATATCCCACAATTTGATAGTTCCATCCCGTGAAGCAGTAGCTAAATAATTGCCATTGGGACTAAAACTTACTAAAGAAACGGGAAATAAATCACTTTTTAGGGTTCTTAATAATTGACCTTTAATATCCCATAATTTTACAGTACTATCCTTGGAGGCCGTGGCTAAATAATGTCCATCGGGACTAAAACTCAACCAATTAACTCGATCTTGATGACCAGAAAATTCTTTTTTAAGATGTCCTTGTAAGTCCCATAATTTAGCTGTTCCGTCTCCTGATGCAGTGGCTAAAAATTGTTGATCTGAACTAAAACTAAGATGATAAATAGTATCTTCATGAGCGGTAAAGTTTTTGACTAATTTAGGGGGTATGCTTTGCACATTCCACAACCAGACTTTCCCCTCTCTTGTGGCCATAGCTAACCAATGTCCATCCCCACTAAAAGTAAGACTATAAATTTGTACAAAATTGTCTGATAATGTAGCTAATAATTTTCCTTGTAAGTCCCATAATTTAACAATTCCATTACTCGCTCCTGTTGCTATTGTTTGGCCATCAGGACTAAAACTGAGACTATTAATGCTACTCCCATGAGCTTGAAATTGTGTTAATTTTTTCCCCTCTAAATTCCATAGATAAACCATGCCATTTTCTGAGGCGATCGCCAATATTTTCTCCTTACTTGATACATCTCCACTGGTAACATAATTATCAAAGGTATCAAACCCTTGTTGCTGAGGAGATTTCACTTGCCAAAGCTTAACGGTTCCATCGCCAGATGCGGTAGCCACTCTCTGACTATCGGCACTGATAGCCACATCATAGACAGGATCTTGATGACCCCTAAAAATGGCTACGGTTTGCCCTTGAACGTTCCAGAGTCGCGCTGTTCCGTCATTTCCTGCAGTAACTATCCATTGTCCATTGCGGCTAAAATTGACACTATTGACTAATCCCTGATGACCTTTAAGGGTTAAGAGAGGGTGTCCTTGTTGATCCCAAATTCTGACGGTTCCATCATCAGCGGCCGCCGCTAATTGCTTTCCATTGGGACTAAAACTAATACTATAAAAAGGTAAAGAATCTTGTCTAATTGTATTTAATAATCGTCCTTGATTATTCCAAACTTTAACCGTTCCGTCACGAGAAGCAGTAGCAATTAATGTTCCGTCGGGACTAAATGCTACGTCATCTACGGATTTTTGATGACCTTTGAGAATAGCTAATGAATGTCCTTGTAAGTCCCAAACTATTGCAGTATTATCTCTAGAAGTAGTAGCAATACGTTGACTATCGGGACTAAAAGTAACACTGTAAACAGATGCGTAATGTCCCTTAAGTGTTATTAATTGTTTCCCTTCTCGATTCCAAATTTTGGCCGTGTCATCTTGGGATGCAGTAGCAATTAATTGTCCGTTGGGACTAAAAGCAACACTGTACACATTTTTTTGATGACCTGTTAATAGTTTAAGTTGATTTCCTTGCCAGTTCCACAAACGAACTGTCCCATCATTAGAAGCAGTGGCAATTAATTGTCCATCGGGACTAAAACTAACACTATTAACCGTATCTCGATGGCCAGTTAACTTATTTTTTTGTTGAATGTGATCGAGAATTTGTTCTAAGGCTAAAATGGGACTAGTGGCGGGATAATCTTGTAAAAATCGCTGATCTTTGACCAAATATTTTAATTCTTGTCCTGCTTGTATCGCAGACATTAACCCTTCAATTTGTTCAAATTCAAATTGTCGCCAGGCACTATCTCCCGTTTGTTCTAATTGAGTACCTTTTTGTGCTTCTTCCTGTTTTTCAAAGGCATATCTAGTTTGACTAATAGCAATGACTGCACCTACTAATGAGATGATTAATACCCCAATTCCTAAACGGATCATGCGTTGGGCTTTTTGATTCGCTTGTGTTAAAATCTCGTTAGCTTCTTTTTCGGTAGCTAAGTTAAATTCTGCTTCTCGTTTATCTAAGTTTTGACTAGCACTTAAAAATTGATAATCGATATTTCCTAAACTTTTATCTAGGGCCCAAACTAAGGCATCTTTGAGGGCTTTTCCTCGTAATAAACGGGAGTTATCTTCATAATTAGAAGTGATCCAAGCACTAATTGATTCTGAATAAGGACGAATATTTTCTAGTTGTTTACTGACCCATTTTTGATTAAATACTTCTTGATAAACACGGTTATAAATGAATAATTTACTGTCTTTTTTAACGACTAACCCTGATAAACGTATTTCGGTTTGTTCGGGGCTATCATCTGCTTGTACTGACCCTTCTTGTAAAATATGTTGATAGAGTCCTAAGAGTCGTCCGACTCGTTTCTCATGCCGAAAAAGACGATCTCTAATGGTTTTTAAGTGAACTGGTTCATCTTGAGATTCCCAATGATTAATAATTAATGATTCAACAATATTTTTAATGAATTGAATTTCTTGACCGGCCGTAATTTTTTCTAGTGAATTAAATAGTAACTGACAGACTTTTTGAGTAAGAAAAGGTTGTCCCCCTGTCCAGTCTAAAATGGCATTCAAAACCTCTTGAGGATTGTCAGTAATGGGGGTTAAACCAGAGACTAAAGGACTAATTTCTTCCGGGGTAAATCCTGTTAATTCGATAGGTTGACCAATATTAAAAGGGGTTTGAGTTTTATCCCTGATTAAATCTGAAGGAGTGGCAACTCCAAATAGAGCAAAAACCAGTCGATTAAATTGAGCATTTTCGGCCCGTTGATTATAACAAAATCGAATCAAAGTAAAGAAATCATCAAGAGAAAAATTAAGACTGAGAACTTTATCTATTTCATCAATAAAAATATAAATTTTCTCACCAGGACAATGAATTAAAAGTATTTCTTCTAGAAAATGACTAAATTTTTGTACACCGGATAACTCATCTCTTTCTCGTAACCAAACTTTTAAATTAACTTTACCTACTAAATTAAATCCTAAAAATAATTGAGTAATAATTCCGCTATACCATTGTTGTTGACTAATATCACTGCCTAAACTTGTAATATCAACTGATGCACAACTCATTCCTTCTCGTTGAAGTTGGTGCATAGTGCGGACTCGTAAGCTAGATTTTCCCATCTGACGACAGTTAAAAATATAGCAAAATTTGCCAGCTTCTAAGGCTGATAATAATTCTTTATCCGCTTTACGTTCTACATAAGTAGGATGATCAAATGATAAACTTCCGCCAACTTTATAAGTATAAGATTGTTTTAGATTTTGATTCATGAGAGATAATGTCACTGACCCGATAAAATAGAAGAAGTTTGCCTGATTGAGATAAGTTATTGATTTAGTTAATGCAAAGTTAACTTAAATATAGCGTATAATTTTCCTAACTGTGTGTCAGGCAACCTGAACAATCTGTTGTTTATTGTACTCTGTTAAACCCTAATGACTTTAACAAAAATTTCTTCTCGTTCCCAACAAAAATCTTCTGGTATGCGTCTCTGGTTTGAAAAAATTATGGCGTTACTAATACTCCTAAATTATGTAGTCGTGATCTTTGATTTAACTTATATTCCTTTACGAGATTTTTGGTTACAGGGAAGAGTACAACTTTATATTAAATTTGGCACATTTGAAAAAGAAATACCTGATCCCCCTCTCCAAATTTTACCTAATTTTATTTCTAAAGTAATTCAGAAATATGATCTAATTAAAGGAATTGAACCCCACCGGGATACCAAAAAATATTTAGAACTGGTAGATAATCTTAATAATGCTATTAATTTAACTATTAATCAACAATCATTTTCTTCTTCAAAGTCTTATAATACTAAAGCATCTGACCAAGAAAGTATTGATAGTATTTTAGCTGATCTGAGACGACGTAGCACCGAAATGATCGAACAAAATCCCTTTCAAATTGCTAATAAAACGGGAACATTAGAACGCATTAAAGATAAAATGCGAAAGCATATTTCTGATAATAGGGAAAGTTCGGCTAAAGAGGCTTTTAATACTTTTTGGAGTCAAGAATATTTGAGTCAAAAAGGTTGGCGATCGCAGTTAAATTTTTTTGATGAAGAAATCCGACCCTTAATAGCTACTAATTATTTTCGACCGGTAGGACAAAATGGAGAAATGATCAATAATTTTGGACTGATTGATTTTCCTTTTTCCTTATTTTTTCTGTTAGAATTTTTAGGAAGAACTTTTTTGATTAGTCGCCGTTATACTGGGGTTAGTTGGTTTGATGCCATGTTATGGCGTTGGTATGATATTTTTCTGATCATTCCTTTTATTCGTTGGTTACGAATTATTCCTTTAACAATTCGTTTAGACCAAGCAAAATTAATTGATCTAAAAGCGATTAAAAAGCAAGCAAGTCAAGGTTTTATTGCGGGAATAGCTCAAGATTTAACAGAAGTCCTAGCTATTCAAATTATTAATCAAATACAAAGTTCAATTATTGATGGAAGTGTTCGTAACCTAGTTTTACAACGTAATGTTAATCAATATATCGATATTAATGATTTAGATGAAATAACAGAACTTATTAAATTAGCGGCTAATATAGTGATTAACAAAGTTTTACCAGAAATTAGTTCTGAAGCTGAAGCATTTCTTCTGTATAATTTTGAAAAAGCTTTAACTCAGTCTCCTGGTTATCAAGGATTAGAAAATATTCCAGGCTTTAAATCATTACAAATTCAAGTGACTGAGAGATTAGTGTCTCAATTATATCAAAATTTATCAGCAGGACTTCAGGGACTGTTAGTAGAAGATTATAGATTTAATGAATTGCTAAAAATCTTGGTAGAAAAATTTAGAACTTCAATGGCAAATGGACTACAAAAAGAACATAGTATGGAACAAATTGAATCTCTTCTCAATGATTTTCTAGAAGAGATTAAACTGAATTATGTTCAAAGTTTGTCCCAAGAAGATGTGGAGGATATTTTAGAACAGACAAGGGCTTTACGTAAATCAGCGAATAACAAGATTGAACAATTGTAAAAAACCGAATGAACCATTTAAAGTTAATATTCAGACAGAAAGCACAGAATATGTCACAATGTTACTTTACCGAAAAAACCTTAGACACTTGATCTGATTAAAATCTTATGACTTCAGTACATACAGATAAAGCCCTAGAGGCGATGAAAAATTTTGCTGAACAGTATGCCAAACGCACTGATACTTATTTTTGCAGTGAACTATCTGTGACAGCAGTAGTTATTGAAGGACTGGCTAAACATAAAGAGGAGTTAGGTTCCCCCCTATGTCCTTGTCGTCATTATGAGGATAAGGAAGCAGAAGTTAAAAATACCTTTTGGAACTGTCCTTGTGTCCCCATGCGAGAACGCAAAGAATGTCACTGTATGTTATTTATTACCCCAGATAATGAGTTTGCTGGAGAACAACAAGAGATTTCTTTGGATTTTATCAAAGAAGTCCGAGAAAGTATGGCTCATTAGAGAAAATTATGTTATTAGACCCATTTTGGCAAGGGGTTGAACAGTTTAACCAAAGACAATTTTATGCTTGTCATGATACCCTAGAGGCTTTATGGTCTGAATCAGCAGAACCTCATAAAAGTTTTTATCAGGGTATCTTACAAGTGGCTGTGGGTTGTTATCATTTGGAAAACCATAATTGGCGTGGTGCAGTTATTTTGTTAGGAGAAGGGGTACGACGACTCAGGGAGTATCAACCAGACTATGAAGGGGTGGACGTAACTGACTTTGTACAAGTGAGTCAACAACTTCTTTTTTATCTCCAACAAACTGAACCGGAACGAGTCGCAGAAGTGGCTAAACAATTACTCGAAATCTCAGAAAATTCTCCTTGTCGTTTACCTTATATTCTCAAAATTGATGAATTAAGTCATCAATAGGATAATTCTCTCAGAATTACACATTAAAAAAAAGGAGTTATTATGACGATGGCTAATTCAGATATTGATATTGCTGTTTATATCGATCATGCTTTACTCAATCCTACTGCTACCCCTCCAGAAATAGACCAGTGTTGTGAACAAGCTGAACGTTTTGGGTTTGCCACTGTTTGTGTTTATCCGTCGGCAGTACGTCACGCTTCTCAACTACTTCACGGGAAAAAAACTAAAATTTGTACGGTTATTGGGTTTCCTACAGGGGCCACCACATCCGCAGTTAAACTATATGAAGCGCAAGAAGCAGCGGAAAATGGGGCGACAGAACTCGATGTGATGATTAACTTAGGTTGGTTAAAAATGGGACGTTCAGAAGCTATTTACCAAGAAATTTCCTCAATTTGCGAAGAAACTGGACAAAAAGTCAAGGCTATCTTAGAAACTAGCTTATTAACAGAGACTGAAACCCGACTAGCAGCACAAATTTGTATGGATGCAGGGGCAACCTATCTCAAAACTAATACAGGTTGGTTTGGGGGGGCCACCGTTGAAGATGTACGTTACCTCAAACAAATTTCTAAGGGACAAGTGGGAATTAAAGCTTCTGGGGGTATTCGCACCATAGAACAAGCTATAGCTTTAATTGAAGCAGGGGCTACCCGTTTAGGCACTTCTCGTGGCATAGAATTGGTACGGCAACAAGAACAAGGCTTAAATGCAACTTAGGAGTTAACGGCCGGTAAATGTGCAGATTTAGACAGTTTAACTACAGTTACTCATTGTTTTAAGGCCCATTTATCAAGTGTTACATTAAACTGGAAGGAATAACAAATTAAGTGGTAGAGTGAGGAAACACGATGAAAAAGACTTTATTTCTTAGCCCCCCCTCGTTTGATGGCTTTGATGGTGGTGCAGGGGCAAGATATCAAGCAAAACGGGAAATAACTTCTTTTTGGTATCCGACTTGGTTAGCCCAACCCTCCGCTTTAGTTCCTGGTAGTAAATTAATTGATGCACCAGCACACTATCAAACAGTAGACGATGTGCTGAAAATTGCCAAGGATTATGAATTGGTAATTATGTACACAAGTACCCCCACATTACCCAATGATGTCAAATGTGCTGAGGCAATAAAAGCGCAAAATCCAGATACTCAAATAGGTTTATTAGGGGCCCATGCAGCCGTTTTACCGACTGAAACTTTAGCAGAAAATCCCATTTTAGATTTTGTTTGTCGCAATGAATTTGATTATACTTGTCAAGAATTAGCTCAAGGCAAGTCTTATGATCAAATTAAAGGATTAAGTTACCGCGATCAATTTGGTAATATTAAACATACAGAGGAACGGGAATTAATTCATGATTGGGATGCTATGCCAAGTGTTTTTCCCGTATATGCTGATAATCTCAATTTTCGCAACTATTTTATCGGTTATCTTCTACATCCCTACGTTTCTTTATACACTGGTCGAGGTTGTCCTGCTAAGTGTACTTTTTGTTTATGGCCTCAAACTATTGGGGGACATCAATATCGTGCAAAAAGTCCTGATGCAGTAGGTCAAGAAATGGCTTTAGCTAAGTCTATTTGGGGTGATTCTGTCAGAGAATATTTCTTTGATGATGATACTTTTACTATTGACAAAAAGCGGGTTATGGCCATCAGTGAACATCTGAAAAAGTTAAATCTAACTTGGAGTTGTAACGCCCGTGCTAACCTAGATTATGATACCTTAAAAACCCTCAAAGATAACGGTTTAAGGCTTCTTTTAGTCGGTTTTGAATCGGGTAATCAAAAAGTTCTTGATGGGGTCAAAAAGGGCATTAAATTAGAAGTTGCCCGCAAGTTTATGGAAAACTGCACCAAGTTAGGAATTAAGGTACATGGGGCCTTTATTATTGGTTTACCCAATGAAACGAGAGAAACCATTGAAGACACCATTCGCTTTGCTTGTGAAGTGAGTCCTCATACCATTCAAGTGTCTATTGCTTCTCCTTATCCTGGCACAGAATTGTATAAACAAGCTCAAGAAAATGGCTGGTTTACTAATAATAATTTAGTGGCAAGTTCTGGGATTCAATTGTCTACTTTACAATATCCCGACCTCTCGTCCTCGGAAATTGAAGATGCAGTTGAACAGATGTATCGTCGTTTTTATTTCCGTCGTCAGACTATTGTTCCTATTGTCAAAGAAATGTTAGTAGACCCTCAAATGTTGGTGCGTCGTTTACGGGAAGGACGGGAGTTTATGTCCTATCTAAAAGAACGTCATACTCGTAGTTTAGTCAACGCTTAAGTATAATGTAGGGTGGGCAATGCCCACCTTATTTAATATTAAAAAGTTTGATGACAGGATGAAGCTAAAAAACCCGGAAAAAGCTATACTAGGAGATAAGCTGGAGCGTTATTGTTTGAATTTTCAGCATAGTTTAGGAAAACATAAGGCTCTAATTTTTCAAAAGCGTTTAGGAATTACACTGACTAATAAAAAAATCCTAGAAGATGCTTTATTAACGGCAGTTCGAGAGTGTGAAGCAATGCTATATAAACAAGATTCATTCGGCATTCATTATGATATCAAGTTGTTTTTAGAAACTGAATTTGGTTCATCTTGGCTTTTGAGTTCATGGATTATTCGTTTTGAGGAAGATTTTCCTCGATTAACTAATGTTTATCCTGTTGATAAGTGAGGTAAACTATGGACAGTATTCGAGAATATGATATAGTTGTTTTGACTAAAGATATTCAAGCAATTCACAAACAAAACCATACACCTATTTTATTGCGTCGGGGTCAGGTGGGAACTGTGCTAATGGATTTTAATCAACAAGATTTTTTAATTGATTTTGCTGATGAGGAAGGTGTTACTTATGCAATGGAAACTGTTTCTAAAGAACAGTTAATTCCGTTACTTTATCAACCTTGTGAAGTTTTAGCTTTTTAAAATTATGTAGCAGGTAATATTCCTTTGTTGATAATCATTTTTGTTTTATTTCGCTCAATTACTATCACACCTTTTCCCATAACATACTCAACAGGTTTAGTTTCTGGTTGTCCGTTTTCTCCCCAATCATAGGGTTCGTCTTCATTTTCACTAATATTCAATTGATTATCAATAATTTGCCAAAGTTTTTGTTTATCTTCAATATTTAACGTTGAAATAGCATCTACTAAAGATTCAAAGGAAATTTTAACGGTTAAATTTGTTGAATTCATGATGAAGATTATCAATAATTATGTTTTTATTATAGCTAACTTTTTCTATTTGATTACTATCTATTAATAAAATTTAATCATATCGATAACATCAATATGATTAAGAATGAACTATTTCTTGATTATTTTGTTCTAAGCCTTGTAGTTTTTATTTTGTAATTAAAGACCGCCAAATTTCGTAAGGCATTGTTATTTATTTACACTTCCAACGTTCTAATTTTCCTTCTGTTTGAGATACTAAAGCTTGTTTAATAGACTCTTGTTCTTCCTGTGATAAATCTCCAAATCTAATATTTTCATTGCCACCAATAAGATAATTAGAGTTTAATTTATCTAGTTCTTTTTGGGATTCAATTGTTATTGCTTGTTTGATTTCTGCTTCTGTTGTAAGGATAATAACTCTAACGCGATGACCAATAAATTTATCTGCTTGTTTTAAAATTTCTTCCCAACTTCCTTCTAATTCTATTAATTGTGTTGTCATAATTTTAACAAGTCATACATTACTTATTTTTTGATTATATCTTATTTATCATCTTTGGGCAATATCTCTTATTGTCACAATAATTTTGTTTTATCTCGCGCAAAGACGCAAAGACGCAAAGGAGATATTAGGTGAGGGACAAGGTTTCTTAAAGTTTAATCTATAAGTTATTGATTTATTGTAGGGGTTTAACACTGTTAAAACCTGTTACTTATTCTATGGGAAAACTGGGAATTATTGTATCAATTTCCTGCATTATCTCAATGGTATTTTTTAAGGCAACAACAATTTTTTGATAGTGAATAATATCATCATTGGAGAGTTTACGGTTATCTTTTTTACGGTCTTTTAACCATTTGTCTAAGACTTGATATCCTCCTATTTTAAATTGCCAAACGTTTTCGGTAATACCTGTAAACTGACAGTTTTTATTGATTGAAACTTGTTGAAGTTGGGGACTATATATAACTTGAGTAACTTGGTTTTCCCCATCTCCTTGATATTGGGTGATCAGATTATTGAGTTGTTCAGATTTCATTAAATGGAGGTTAACTAATGTTTCTCCTTGAGTTGCTAATGTGGTGAATAGTTGTTTATTTTTGGTGAGGGGAAGACGAGGAAAGTCTATTTTAAGAAAGTCTGCATATCTTTGACGATAGGTAGGAGAATGAAACACTGCATAAGCATAGTAAAAGATGGTTTCTGGGGTGGGAATATAACCTAATCTTTCTTTGATAGCAGTTAAAAATTCAGGAGATAAGTTAGGTTTTTTTTCTTTAAATAGGTTGGTTTGTTGGTTTTCTGTGTCAGGGTAAGTGTAGAGAGGGAAAACATAACAATTATCTTTGATAGAAACTGCATCTTTATTAACTAAGTCATCAGATATAAAAAAATGATTGTACTCACCTTCTCTAATTCCTCTCATTGTTAATAATGCTAAGTTTTCATATAACATATGTCTCATTAAATTCCAACGACTATCACCTCTTTCAATAATCAGAGGATTATAGTAAACCCATCTACTATCAAAAGGTCGATAAATATAAGTTTTGATATGAGATTCAATTATAGAATTTTTAATATGTTTTTGTGCGTTCGATAATGTCCAATACTCTGTATCTCTAATTTGATAAGTTTCTTTTAAGTTTTGAATATTATTATTATCTGCAATATCTTTAAATTTTTTAACAAGAATATCCTGATCAAAATCTACACATAAATTATCTCTTCTTGTTTTAACACCAGCAGCATAAACATTGAATATATCTATGATACTCCATCCTAGTGTATACTCGTCTTCTAAATCAAAATCTTTAGGAGAAAAGAAAAAATTAGGATGAGTAGAATTTAACTTAACCCATTCAATATTATTAATATTCATTGCATCTAGAAACTTATATTTATCTTCTCGTTTTCCCCATAAATCATAATAGAAAACCTCCCCAGTTAACTTATCCCCTTCTCTCTTTTTATACACCGTTGAAAAATAATCAGGATGACTCTTTTTACTAACAGCAATTAAAATAGCAACCCCTTGTTGAATATCAAAGACATTTTGATCAACTTCTCCATCTGGTGTCGTTTCTTTTAACAAAGAATTACCATGTAAATCAATAATATAAAGACTATCAAAGGACTTTAATAACTCCTCTCGCATTCCTCTATGAATTAACCCATTAAGATAAGAATGATTCGTAATAAACCCTATAATACCATGACCTGTTTTTTCTATTTGATTATGTGCAAAACGAATAAACTTAATATAATCATCATCTAAAGGTTGAATATTCCTTTCCCCATCTAATCTTACTCTACCCTTATAACGTTCTAAAAGTTCCCCAATATGAGTTAACTCTGTAATTATTTTACCTGCTTTACCTATTTTATAAATTTTGTTCCAAACTTCACCAGTATATTGAACATCTGCTAAATATTGTGTATCCTCATTAACCATTCTTTTTCGTTTACTCGCATTTTGGGAACTCACAGAATAGGGAGGGTTTCCTAAGACGACATAAATAGGAATTTCAGTTTTAACTGCTGCTGCTTTATTTGCTTCTTCTGAAATATATTTCCCTAATAATACCTCCGACTTTTTCACCCCTTCTTCTAACGTATTAGTTAAATAAATATTCAGTCGTTCTTTCTCTGCAAAGCGATAACCCAAAGTTTCCAATAACAAAACTAACTTTAAATGAGCAATAGTATAAGGAGTCATTAACAACTCAAACCCATATAATCTTTCTAAAACCTTCTTATCTCTTAATAACTCATTCCATCGGTTAACCCCATACTTTTCAAAGTTAAAATATATTTGTTTAATCACTTCATATAAAAAAGTTCCGGTTCCTGTTGCGGGGTCTAAAATTGTCACTTTTCGACTACCTAACCCATCATCTAAATCAAATTCTTGATCTAATAAATCATTAACTGCCCTCACAATAAAAGATACCACAGGTTCAGGAGTATAATAAACCCCTCGACTCTTTCTTAATGAAGCTTCATAAGCAGCTAAAAACGTCTCATAAAAATGTACAACGGGGTCTTCTTGTCTCGTTTCCCTGCCAAAGTTTTCTAAGATATTACTCATATCAACCTTAGCTAAAAGTTCCACTAATTGCTCAATTGTCCAATTAATTTTACTAACAATATCCGTTTCAATAACCGTAGTAAATAAACCTTTTAAAAATGGAATTTTATCACTTATATATATACTTGCCGTTTTGCGACCAAAAATCTCTTGTCCTGGATTTTGTGCATGACCAACCCTAGCAGTAAATAACCCATAAGCAATAGTTTGAGCATACATATCAGCAAAATTATTATTATCTAAATCAGGCAATAATAAATCCTGAAACAATAACTTAAGTTGGGTTAACTCTCCCTGTTCATCTTCTAATTTTAACGATTCTGTAATACCATATCTAACCGCTTTCGTTGCTGCGGCCATTTGTTTAGCTAAATCATAATAATCATTGATAACTCTTTCTTGACGGTTTAAAAAAGACTGTATTAATTCCTCAGTTTTTGCTGCATCATCAACAATAATAATTTGCTCTTTCTCAATCTTTCCTAAAGTAGTTTTTAATTGTAATTTACCATCAATATACCAGCGAAACTCTAAGTAATTAGTTAAAATCAGATTTTGTCCAATTGCTGAGTCAAAATACCGTTGCAACTGTTCACTTTGTTCTATTTTATCTAAATTTTCACCTATCTTTTTAGCTTCAATATACCCTAACAAATTATCATTTTTTCTCACAGTAAAATCAGGTATACCTGCTTGATTTCCCGTTTCTTCTATAGTAGTAGTAATTCCTAACATCCCACTATCTACAAGATTTTTCAAGTTTGGGTAATGAGTCCGTTCACTACCTCTAGTCAGATTATTTTGTAATTCCTGTAAATAGTGAATAAAATTCATAATTAATTATTATATAGATTATCACAGGCAAGATGCGGCGTGCCACTTCTGAGCAATGAGCTAGGATTAGCCAAAGTTGTAATGTTTTCTCACATCACGGCGAATATTCCAAGTACAAGACATTCCCGCCGGAAAAGTCACTAAATCTCCTTGACTCATAATAACAGGTTCTCCCTGATTAGGAGTAACAATTACGTCTCCTTCAAGAAAATAACAGGTTTCTGACTCATCATATGTCCAAGGAAACTGTGACACTTCCTTACTCCATATGGGCCAAGTTTTGACCCCTAATTCTTGCAAACGCGCTTCACTAGGTTGATGTTCAATTTTAATCATCGTTATTGATTGATTAGTCATAGTTACAAATTTTTTCTGTTACATAATTAACAAATGAATACTTTAACTATAAATTTAAACTTAAAATTTGTAAAGAGACTTAGTACCTTTTCCCTGATCAATTTGACTTCCTTAATATTTGATTAATTAAAAGCATTTTAATCTGAGAGTTGAAGTAACGTAAATAGAAATTCGACGCATTCTGATTGTTAAGATAACTTAACTTTATATAAATATGAACAAAATTCCTGGTTTTTGGTTAGGATTATGGGGATTAATAATTCCTTTAATTGCTCAACCTGCTTTGAGTGCAGATAAGCTGTATTTTATTTATGGCCCCTTCAATTTTCCTTTGTCTATAGACTCTTTAGAAATATATGCCAAAGAAGGCAGAATCACCAAAGAATTTGCATTTTATGCCAGTCAATTTGATGAAAAAACATTAATTGGATTGCGTCATACTTTACAAAAACGTCATACTATTGATGGGGTCAGATTTTCTCGTTTGTTAAGAACTCCCCTCATGGAAGATTTGTTGAAAAGTATGGGAAATATTTTTAGTACCCATCCTAATTCTAATGGATTTTATGCCATTCGTGGAGCTTTAATTTCTGCTGCACTTCATCAAGATAAAGAAGGATGGACAGCAATTGATGTTATGAGACATTTTCCTACTGAATCAATTTCTCTTGATACACAACTAGCTACAGAAATACTCAAAGATAGTAAATTTTAATTAAAGGAACCAATATGAAACGAAGAGACTTTTTAATTCAATCCATGCTTTCTAGTCTTGCTACTGTCGCTTTTCATGACTTTCCTGTGCAATCTCAACCTCTTTATCAAACTAAACAATCATATAAAAGTTGGAAAAGTGATAATAGTTTTTTAACTGGAATTAATGCTCCAGTTTTTCAAGAACTTGATATTAATAATTTAAAAGTATCAGGAACAATTCCCAAAGAATTACAGGGAATGTATGTCCGTAATGGCCCAAACCCGATGTTTAAACCTAGTGCTTATAACTATCCCTTAGAAGGGGATGGAATGTTACACGGAATTTATTTTAATCAAGGAAAAGTTAGTTATAAAAATCGTTGGATTCAAACCAGTGGACTAACCTATGAAATGTTTGAAGGTAAAGAATTATCTGAGTTAAAATTCAAGAATTATGCTAATACTAATATTATGGCTCATGGAGGTAAACTTTTAGCCCTATATGAAATTGGTTTACCCTATGAAATAAATAAAGACTTAGAGACAGTTGGAAAATGGGATTTTAATGGTAAATTAGAACAATCGATGACTGCCCATCCTAAAGTAGATCCTATCACGGGAGAACTACATTTTTATCGTTATTCTTTCTTTAATACTCCTTACTTACATTATTATATTGCCGATAAACAAGGAAAAATAATTAGAAATTATCCCATAGAAATTTCTCAACCCGTACTCATACATGATATGGCAATTACTCAAAATTATGCCATATTTTTTCAGTGTCCCTTAGCATTTAATATGCAAAAAGCCAAAGAAAATAATACACCGTTTAATTGGGAACCAGAAGCAGGAAGTACAATTATTTTAGTAGATCGTCATAATCCTAATAAAAAACCAATTTATATTAAAACAGAGGCATTTTGGGTATGGCATTTTATGAATGCTTATGAACAAAATAATCAAGTTATGATTGATTATGTTTACTATCCTAAAATGAAGTTAGAAAGTAATTGGCAAGTGATTTTAGCCAATAAATCAAACTTACAAAGAATGACTATTGACTTACCAACTCAAAAGATTAGTCAACAACCCTTAGACGATCATTATATAGACTTTCCTGTTATTGATAGTCGTAAATTAGCAAACCCCTATCGCTTTGGTTATGCACCCCATATCGATACTGAATTATTATCTCAAAAACAACTGCCTAACTATTTTCCTGCTTTAATTCAATATGATGTTGTTAACCAAACTCAAAAAATTCATCAATTAAAATCCGGTTCTTATTGTGGAGAACCCGCATTTATTCCTCATCCCAATAAAACATCAGAATTAGATGGCTATATTGTCACATTAGCGTATAATGAAAATACTAACACCAGCGATTTATTAATTATAGATCCCGCTAATTTTGAACAAGAACCTATAGCCACTGTTCATTTACCTGTTCGTGTTCCTAGTGGTTTTCATGGTAACTGGATACCTAGTTAAGGAATGTGCAAAAAAATCATGTACCCGCTTAGGAATAATTCCCCCCTTTTTAAGGCAGGGCTGATTCATTTTCCCTCGTACTGACACCTTAAAAGGTGCAGCTACAAGGGCAAAGCCCGCCTGCGCGGGCTGAATTATTTATTAATATTTAATATTAGATGAAAAAGCCTGCGAAGGCAGGCTTCGTGCGTATAGCCCCAGCCTTTAGGCTGAGGGAATTTAAAACAATGAAACAGCCCTGCCCTTTTTAAGGGGGGTTAGGGGGGATCAATTGGTATCTTATTTAACTGCAAGTCCCTAATCAGTAGAAAATTATTTTAATTGGTAAATATTTTGCAAAAATGCTGTAACTAAAGGATGGGGTTTTGTATCAGTTGATCCCACTTGAGGAACAAATAGGGTTCCCACAAAAAAAGGATGATCTGGTAGTTCGATAACTCTAACTTCTCCTTTGCTATCCCCACCAGTGACTCTTAATTCACTGCTTTTAATTAGAGGAATATAATCAGGATTTAAAGCAAAATTACAATAGTATTGTTCAACAGCAGTAAGAGATTTATAAATGTTAGCAACTTTTGATTCTGGAGTAAATTTTAACTTCATTGCCTGTCCCACTAAAGAACAATCAAGTTGTGAAATAAACAAATTTGAAGCATAGGGATCATATTCAGCGTGTTGGGCATCCTGAAATCCTAAAACGTTACGGGCATATTCAATAATTATATGTTGAAAACCACCACAAGTTCCCAAACAAGGAAGATGATTTTCACGGGCATAACGAATTACCCAAAGAGTCTTATTAAGATTTTTATAGGGACTACCAGGGGCAATCCAAACTCCATGATAAGTATCAAAAATTTTTTCTTTTATTATTTCAGTTGAAACCCAGACGCTTTCAACATTAATTCCTAATTGTTTGGCTGAGTGACTAATCGCATTATCAGTAGCAATATGCGGTTTAAAAGCGGGGTTATATTCCCCAATTAAAGCAACTTTTATCGTTTTATCCAAAATTATATTATTCATGATTTTTTATTTATAATAAAGTATTGATGAATTATATTATAACATTTATGATATAATTAGCTTTAATCTTTATCTGTGATTAAATTACTAACAATGTTCTCTAAATTTTCTTATCCCAACACTCCTCAACAAGATATCATTGATAATTATCATGGTAGAGAAATTAAAGATCCTTATCGTTGGTTAGAAAACCCGGACTCAAAAGAAAGTCAAGCTTGGATAGAAGCACAAAATCAAATTACTTTTGATTATTTATCCCAAATTCCAGCTAGAGACACCATTAAACAGCGTTTAACTAAACTCTGGGATTATGAAAAATATGGTATCCCCTTTAAAGAAGGCGATCGCTATTTTTATTTTAAGAATAATGGCTTACAAAATCAAAATGTACTCTATACTTTAAAAAATCTTGATGATGAACCCAAAATTTTATTAGATCCCAATACTTTATCAGAAGATGGGACAGTAGCTTTATCAGGATTATCTATCTCTAAAAATGCCCAATATTTAGCCTATGGGTTATCAGTAGCGGGATCAGATTGGGTAGAATGGAAAGTCAAAGAAATAGAAACGGGAAAAGATCTATCTGATCAGTTAAAATGGATTAAATTCTCTGGTGCATCTTGGATACATGATCATCAAGGATTTTTCTATAGTCGTTATAATGAACCCAAGGAAAAAACAAAATTAGAAGAAATTAATTATTATCAAAAATTATATTATCATCGTTTAGGAACCCCTCAATCTGAAGATATTTTAATTTATCATCGTCCTGATGAAAAAGAATGGGGATTTAGTGGTAGAGTTACGGAAGATGGACAATATTTAATTATTAGTATTGGGAAAGGAACAGATCCCAAAAATCTTATCTTTTATAAAGATTTAACAGTTCAAAACTCTCAAGTAATTGAATTAATTAACGAATTTGAAGCTAACTATAGTTTCATTGATCATGATGGTTCAATCTTTTGGTTTAGAACGGATTTAAACGCCCCAAAAGGTAAAGTGATAGGGATAGATATTAATGATCGTCAAAAAGAAAATTGGCTAAAAATTATTCCTGAAACGGAAGAAACTCTAGAAGGGGTTGGAATCTTAAATAATCAATTTATTTGTGATTATCTTAAAGATGCTTATTCTTCTATTAAAATATTTGATTTACAAGGTGATTTTATTCGAGAAGTAACTTTACCTGGAATTGGATCAGCAGGAGGTTTTAACGGCAAAAGATACGAGACTGAAACCTTTTATAGTTATACCAGTTTTACTACCCCTTCAACCATTTATCATTACGATATGATAACAGGAGAAAGTAAACTTTTCCGTCAACCTAATGTAGACTTTAATCCTGATGAGTTTGAAGTGAAACAAGTTTTTTATACAAGTAAAGACGGAACAAAAATTCCGATGTTTATTACTCATAAAAAGTGTTTAAAATTAGAGGGAAATAACCCAACTTATCTTTATGGATATGGTGGATTTAATGTGTCTTTAACTCCCAATTTTTCCCTAAGTAATCTAGTTTGGATGGAAATGGGGGGAGTTTATGCAGTTCCTAATTTACGAGGTGGTGGAGAATATGGAGAAGCATGGCATCAAGCAGGAATGAAAAGTCAGAAACAAAATGTCTTTGATGACTTTATTTGTGCCGCAGAATGGTTAATTAAAAATAACTATACATCCCCTAAAAAATTAGCCATTGGAGGGGGAAGTAATGGAGGTTTATTAGTGGGGGCTTGTATGACACAACGCCCCGATTTATTAGGGGCTGCGTTACCCTCTGTTGGAGTTTTAGATATGCTACGTTTTCATCAATTTACAATAGGTTGGGCTTGGTGTGCAGAGTATGGAAGTTCCGAAAATGAGGAAGATTTTGACACACTTTATGCTTATTCTCCCCTGCATAATTTGAAGCCAGAAACGTCTTATCCTGCTACAATGATTACAACCGCAGATCATGATGATCGAGTCGTTCCTGCCCATAGTTTCAAGTTTGCTGCGGCGTTACAAAATGCCCATGTAGGTGAGAATCCTGTGTTAATTCGTATCGAAACAAAAGCAGGTCATGGGGCAGGAAAACCTACCACAAAAATTATCGAAGAAATTGCAGATAAGTGGGCATTTTTAGTAGATAATTTGCAGATAAATTGTTAATTTAAACGTTTAAAATAAGGGTTTAATATTCAAAAGCCTTCAGCCTAAAGGCTGAGGCTATACAAACAAAGCCTACCAAAGTAGGCTTTTAATCTCTCAGCCCGCGAAGGCGGGCTTTGTTTTTGTAGCTGCACCTTTCAAGGTGTCCACATCTGATAATAACTAAAAAAATGTTATTTTAATATAATAGAAATAGATCACCGAATTATCCCCCAATTAAACAAATGGTACAACAGATAATTCCCCAAACTAATCCCGATATTATCTATCCTGACAGTGACGGTCAACCCATGGCAGATAATACCCAACAATTTCGTATAATTGTCACAATTAAAGAGAATTTAGAGTTATTATTTGCTGATAACCCAGATGTTTTTATTGCTGGAGATTTGTTATGGTATCCCATTCAAGGCAATAATAAATTACGTCGTGCGCCCGATGTTATGGTAGCATTTGGTCGTCCTAAAGGTGACAGAGGTTCTTATAAACAATGGGAAGAAAATCAAATTGCGCCGCAGGTTGTGTTTGAAATTCTTTCTCCTGGTAATACTTTAAAGGAAATGGGACAAAAATTAGAGTTTTATGACCGTTATGGGGTAGAAGAATATTATATTTATGATCCTGATAAAGTGGATTTGAGTGGTTGGATAAGACAAGAAAATCGCCTCAGTGTTATTGAGACAATGGAAGGATGGATAAGTCCGCGTTTAAGTATTCGCTTTGAGATTAATCAGGGCAATTTACAGATATTTAGCCCAACAGGACAAATGTTTTTAACTTATGTGGAATTAGGAAAATTGAAACAAGCAGCAGAACAACGGGCCGAACAGGAATATCAACGCGCTGAACAAGCAGAGGCAAGAGTTAAAGAATTAGAGGAAAAATTACGAGAATTAGGTCAATTATAAGGCTGTAAAATAGGATTAAGATAGCAACAACCAAGGCGGTTAAGACATAAAATGGAGGAAACCCCTACCATTAAAGGAAAATAAAAAAGCTGATGGCTGATGGCTGACTGCTATACTTATTACAATATGTAAAGGAATCTCAGAAAAGGAACAGAGAATGCGAGTTGCGATTGTTGGTGCAGGGTTAGCCGGAATGGCTACCGCGATAGACTTAGTGGATGCAGGTTGCGAAGTCGAAATCTTTGAATCTCGCCCCTTTATTGGCGGAAAAGTCGGTAGTTGGGTAGATAATGACGGTAATCATATTGAAATGGGGTTGCACGTCTTTTTTGGTTGCTATTACAATCTATTTGAGTTAATGACAAAAGTAGGTGCAATTGATAATTTACGTCTCAAACAACATACCCACACCTTTATTAACCAAGGAGGAAAAATCGGAGAATTAGACTTTCGCTTTCTGACTGGGGCCCCATTTAACGGGTTAAAAGCCTTTTTTACTACCTCTCAACTGTCTACCGTCGATAAACTCGCTAATTCTTTGGCCTTGGGTATTAGTCCCATTGTTCGGGGTTTAATTGATTTTGAGGGGGCCATGAAAACCATCCGAGAACTTGATTCTATCAGTTTTGCTGATTGGTTTCGTAATCATGGAGGTAACAACGGAAGTCTTAAACGGATGTGGAACCCCATCGCTTATGCCTTGGGATTTATTGATACAGAAAATATTTCCGCCCGTTGTATGTTGACAATTTTCCTCTTTTTTGCTACTAAAACTGAAGCTTCAGTATTACGGATGTTAGAAGGTTCTCCTCACGAATATTTACATAAACCTATTATTAATTATCTTGAAAATAGAGGGGTAAAAATTCATACTCGGCGGCAAGTTAGAGACATTTTATTTGAAGAAAAAGACCATCAAATTAATGTAACAGGCATGATTATTGCTCAAGGAGAAACAGAAGAAAACGTTACGGCTGATGCTTATGTTTGTGCTTGTGATGTGCCAGGAATTCAACGATTAATCCCTGAAAAATGGCGACAATATTCTCTGTTTGATAATATTTATAAACTGGAAGCGGTTCCCGTTGCTACTGTACAATTAAGATTTGATGGTTGGGTCACAGAATTAAATAATCCTCAACAACGAAAACAATTAGAAAAAGCCGCCGGAATTGATAATTTATTGTATACATCCGATGCGGATTTTTCTTGCTTTTCTGATTTAGCATTAAGTAGTCCTGCCGATTATTATAGACAAGGAGAAGGCTCATTATTACAATTAGTTTTGACTCCTGGTGATCCTTTTATTAAACAAAGTAATGAAGCGATCGCCCATCATGTTTTAAACCAAGTTCATGAACTTTTCCCCTCATCACGGGAATTAAATATGACTTGGTATAATGTGGTAAAATTAGCTCAATCTCTCTATAGAGAAGCCCCAGGTATGGACGTTTACCGTCCCTCCCAAGACACACCTATCCCGAATTTCTTCTTAGCTGGAAGTTACACCCAACAGGATTATATTGATAGTATGGAAGGAGCAACCATTTCAGGAAAAAAAGCAGCTAAAGTTATTTTAGAGAAAGCAGAACAACTGAAAGGAAACCCCGAAACTTCAACAATTCGTTAAAATAGTTAAGATGGTGGGCATAGCCCACCCTACTTTCAATAATAACTCAATTATAATATGTCAAACTGGTTAGAACATAGCGTACAAATTGAAGTCAATGTCCCCATAGATTTAGTCTGGAATCTGTGGTCAGACCTTGAACAAATGCCTCGTTGGATGAAGTGGATTGATTCAGTTAAGATATTAGAAGAAAATCCCGAATTATCTCGTTGGAAACTAGCTAGTAGTGGCTTTGAATTTACTTGGTTATCTAAAATATTAAAAATTGTTCCTCATCAAATTATTCAATGGGAATCAGTGGATGGATTGCCCAATCGAGGAGCAATTCGCTTTTATGATCGTCAAAATAGTAGTATTGTGCGTCTAACTGTGGCTTATGATATTCCAGGGTGGATAGGAAAAATTATGGATAATCTATTTTTGGGCAAAATTGTAGAGTCTACAATTATGGCAGATTTAGAAAGATTTCGGGAGTATGCGATCAAAGCTCAATCTAAGTAAAAATGCAAATAACTGACACCTGTCAAAGGTGCAGCTAATAAAACAAAGCCCGCGTAAGCGGGCTGATTTATTGGTTAATATTAGTTAATATTAAAGGTTATGACACCATATACATAATTTGCCTGGGGAAAACACGGAGATAGCAAATTTGAGCATTCATAAACTGGTGTTTGTGCGGGTGTATGAAAGCAAACAATTATCTACAATCAAGGCTAGTAAATATTCTTACACCATACACCCAAAGGCATGAGGAAAAACAATGAATGCTCAATCTCAACCCCAACTAATCGAGTTTTTACGTAATCAATTAGCAATTCCTACTGATTCTTTAAAAATGGCAGTACGGTATACGGAATCTTCTGTTGGTTCCCTGCCTATGGTACTTTGGCAATATGGATTTATAGATATCAATCAGTTAGAAGAAGTTTTTAATTGGTTAGAATCCCCAAATAGAAGTTAGGGAACAATAAAAGGGCGTTGCCGCCGCACTTGCAAACCTGAGTTCGACATAAGGCGAACATCTGAAACCTATATCCAGGAATACTTACAAGCCAAATAGTCCGAGTTGACTATTGTCAATTAGTCTCAGTTAATGATATAAAGCCCGCGATCGCGGGCTTTATTGATATGAAATCCTGTTGAATACCATACGTTAAGATAAGGTGAGCAGGGGAGGCAGAGGAAGCAGGGGGAGATGGATTTATCACAGGAATTATAATTGTTATTTAGCCTCCATCCAATTTTGACCCGAATGAATTTCTACTACTAAAGGAACCCTTAAACTAACCGCATTTTCCATAGTTTCTTTTATTTTCTCCTGTAATATTTTCCATTCATTGGGTGGGATTTCAAACACTAATTCATCATGCACTTGTAACAATAATCTTCCTTGATAATCTTGTAAAATCTTCTGCATTTTTACCATCGCAATTTTAATAATATCTGCACTTGACCCCTGAATCGGTGCATTAGCAGCGGCCCGTAATAATTGAGCATCCAAATAATTTAAGTTTAATTGCTCTAAATTAATGGTATTGGGATCAGTTGCTTTTAATTGATTTAAACTTCCTGTACTAAATTGAAAATAACGTCTCCTCCCTAAAATAGTCGTCACAAAACCATTCGCGATCGCTTCTTTTTTCGTCCCTTCTAAATACTCAAATACTTGTGCATATCGTTGACGATACTTATTAATAAATTCCTTGGCTTCACTAACACTTACCCCCGCTTCTCTAGCAAATCTTTGGGCCCCCATTCCATAGATGACACCAAAGTTAATAGTTTTCCCTAAATTTCGTTCTTGTGGGGTTATTATTTCTTTATCAAATAATAGTTTAGCAGTGACACTATGAACATCTTGACTATTACGATAAGCGTCTAATAAGACGGGTTCTTGACTCAAATGTGCCAAAATTCTTAATTCAATTTGAGAATAGTCTGCTGAGACTAATAACCATCCTTGTTGGGGAACAAAAGCTTTCCTGATTTTACGAGAAAATTCAGTACGAATGGGAATATTTTGTAAGTTTGGATCAGAAGAAGATAATCTTCCTGTTGCAGTAACAGATTGATTAAAATGGGTATGAATACGTTGAGTTTTAGGATGCACTAACTCCGGTAAGGCATCCACATAAGTCGATTTTAATTTTGATAAGGTTCGATATTCTAATATGTGATCAATAATCGGATGATCTCCTTGTAATTTTTCTAGAGTAGCATGATCAGTTGAATAACCTGTTTTAGTTTTTCGTGATTTTTTTAAATTTAATTCTAGTTTTTCAAATAAAATTTCTCCTAGTTGTTTAGGTGATCCTAAATTAAAGATTTGTCCAGCTTCTTGATAAGCTTGTTGTTCGAGTAAGTGTAAATCTTGTTCTAATTTTTGTGATAATTCCTGTAAATAGTCAGTATCAATAATAATTCCTTGATTCTCCATTTCGGCTAATACAGGTTCTAGAGGTTGTTCTAAGTCTAAAAGTAATTTCTTAAGCTCAGAAATGGAGTTTAATTCTGCAGTTAGTTTAGACACTAATAAAAAGGTTGCATAAGCATCCATTCCGCAATAATTAGCTACGGTATTAATATCTAAATAAGCAATATTTTTGCCTTTAGGAATTCCTAATTCATTATAATTGTGAGAGGTTATTCCTGATAAATATTGTTGACATAAATCACTTAGTTTATGACTTTTTTCGGGATGGAGTAAATAACTAGCCAACATGGTATCAAAAACAACTCCATCTAAATTGATTCCTTGATGACGTAAAATTAGACGATCAAATTTTGTATTTTGGAATGTTTTCGGATATTGATTACTTTCTAAAATGGGACGCAATGTATCTAAAACTAGCTCTTTTTGTAATTGCTTTCCTTGTTTATGTCCGATAGGAATATAAGCAATATCTGTCGGTTTATTCCCCCAACAACACCCAATACCAACTAATTCTGCATTCTTGGGATCTAATGCAGTTGTCTCTGTATCCCAAGCGACAGGATTTTCATGGTCAGTATAATTTTTAAGCTGATTAACTAATTTGTCTAAATCGCTTATTGTCAGAATAACTTGAGGATTTATTAAGGAGTTATTAGCAAATTGATTAACTTCTGCTATCGACTCTAATATAAGAGGTTGAGTGTGAAATATAGAGAGTTGCTGTGGTTCGTTAATAACAACATTTTGGGTATTGATTTGAGGTTCAATTTTAACCTCTCCTCCAAATTGCTGTTGTAATTGATTAATCTGTTTTAAGAATTTTTTGAGTTCTAATTTTTCTAATAAAGGTTGTAAATAATTAATATCAAATCCTTGTAATTTACAGTCTTTTATGTTAACTTCAAGAGGAATATCAACTACAATTTTAGCTAGATATCGAGAATGATTTGCTTCTTCTTTTCCTTCGGCTAATTTGTTTTGAATTGCGCCTTTAATCTCATTAAGATTTAGATAAATTTCTTCGATAGTTCCATATTGGGTTAATAGCTTAACTGCGGTCTTATCCCCAATTCCTCGGACTCCTGGAATATTATCAGATGTATCCCCACAAAGACCTTTATAATCAATTACTTGAGTTGGTTTAATACCTAATTTTTTTTGAACCTCTTCCTCTTTAAATTCCGTATAACCTTCTCCTGATGTTCCTTTAATTGCATTTCTGTCTAAATATAAAACACTAATATTTTTTTCATCATCAACTAATTGAAATAAATCTCGATCGCCACTGACAATTTTAACTTGGTATCCTGTCTCACTTCCTTGTTTTGCTAAAGTTCCTAAAAGGTCATCTGCTTCATATCCTGGATAAGTAACAATAGTTAAATTTAAAGCGGCCAATAAGTCTTGTAAATTATTTAAATCTGGTATAAAATCTTCTGGTGTTTCTTGACGATCTGCCTTATAATTAATATCAGCTTCATGACGAAAAGTCGGTTCTGCTCTATCAAAGGCAATAGCAAAATACTGAGGTTGTTGGGACTCAATTATCTGCAGAATAGAGTTAAGAAAGCCAAAACAAATACTGGTAGGAATTCCGGTTGAAGTACGTAATGGGCCTTTTTTAGCTTTTCCGAAAGCGTAATAAGCTCGAAATGCTAAAGAATGACCATCAATTAGGATGAAAAGTGGGGTAGACGACATGATTAAACTTGAACTAAATTAACAATTTCATTAATTCTATTATAGCAATTAATGATAAGAAAAATAATTATGGTTCTATCGGACTTACTATGCTAAATTAATAATTAATGACAGACTCAAGTCTGATCCTATAAAGACTAAGTCCGCTTGCGCGGACAGCCATTCTAGGTTGCGTAGGCAACCTTTGTTTGTATAGCTTAACTCTTAAGAGTTAAGGTCTATCATTTGTAATAATTTAGCATAACTTGTTCGGTAGAACCATAATTATTTTTGCAAAGGCAACTTAATTTTAATATTTATCGTCTGTTTATAACAATAGATTAGGAAGCAAATTAGATTAACCTATGAAATTAATTGATCAGATGCGTTTAGGTTTAGCAGTTGGAGTTGCCAAAACAGTAACAGGAATTGTGCGTCAGTTAAGGTTAGGCGCAGCAAGTGTTTTACCAGGAGAAATTGCCCGTCGTGTTCATCCTAAATTGTTATCTTTACTCTGTGAACAAATAAAACAAGGAGTCATTTTAGTTGTCGGAACTAATGGCAAAACCACCACTTCTTTATTATTACGTACTATCCTAGAAGATCTAGGCTGGAAAGTTACTCATAATGTAACTGGAGCAAATTTAATTAATGGTTTAGTAACAGCTTTATTAAATAATACTAATTTAATTGGTCAATTAAATACTGATTATGCTATTCTAGAAGTAGATGAAAATATTTTACCTTTAGTTTTAAAAGATTGTCAACCGCGAATTATTTTAGCCTTGAATTTATTTCGAGATCAACTAGATCGTTATGGAGAAGTAGACACCATTAGTCAACGGTGGCAAGAAGCGATCGCGCCTCTTTCTGAGAATACGGTGATTATTCTCAATGCCGATGATCCAACTCTCTCCTATTTGGGACAAAAATTAACACAAAAAGTTAGCTATTTTGGCTTAAGTGAACCCTCACTGTATCTCGAAGAAATTCCCCACGCAGTTGATTCTATTTACTGTCCCCGTTGTGGTCATCCCTTAGATTATCAAGGGGTTTATCTATCTCATTTAGGAGATTTTAACTGTCCAAGTTGTGGTTTTAATAAAAGTAAACTTGCCTTGAATAGTAAAGATTGGCCTCAAATTTTAATCGGAGTTTATAATAAATATAACACCTTAGCTGCTGGATTAGTTGCTCAAGAATTAGCCATTGAAACTCCCCAAATTTTTAACACAGTTAAACACTTTAAAGCCGCCTTTGGGAGAGCAGAAGAATTAACTGTTGACGGCAAACATATCCGTATTTTACTTTCAAAAAATCCCGTAGGAATGAACGAAACTATTCGCGCAGTTAATGACATTAAAGCCACTGGAAAATCATCAACCACTCTACTGGTTTTAAATGATAGAATTCCTGATGGAACTGATGTTTCTTGGATTTGGGATGTAGATACGGAAAAATTAGTCAATTTAGGCGGAAATTTAGTAGTTAGTGGTGATCGCGCCTACGACATGGGATTACGTTTAACCTATAGTCAAGACACCCTTAATTCTCCCATTAACCTAATCATCAAAGAAGACTTAAATCAAGCTATTCAAACTGCCTTAAGTTTAACTACAACGGAGGAAACCTTACACATTGTTCCCACTTACTCAGCTATGTTAGAAGTCAGGGGTATTCTAACTGGTCGTCAAATTTTGTAACACTTGAGAGAAAATATTATGATTGAACAAACTGAGTCAACGACACACAAATTATATGATATAGATTATCAAATATGGTTAGAAACCACCTTAGAACAGCTTCGGAATGGTCAATATTCTGATGTAGATTGGGAAAATTTATTAGAGGAAATAGAAGGGATGACCAGAAGTGATAAACGAGCTTTAAAAAGTCTTCTGACTCGACTATTTGAACATTTGTTAAAATTAGCCTATTGGGAATCAGAAAGGGAATATAATCAAGCAGGATGGGAAGCAGAAATTGAGAATTTTCGGATTTTAATTAAGGAATTATTGGAAGATAGTCCTAGTTTAAAACCTTATTTAAGGGAAATTTTAGATAAATCTTACCAAGATGCAGTTAAAGTTACCTACAAAAAAACTAGACTCCCCTCTAATACTTTCCCTGTCTATCCCATTGCTAATTTAGAACAGATTTTAGATGATGATTGGTTGTTCATTAATAATTTATAATTTGCCCTAAAAAAGATACTTCAAAAACTATCGGATAGAGCAAATTTTTGATTCCCCGAAACTGTAAACACTATTAACCTAATAATAATTAATTCTTTAACTGTTGTGGAAAACCCAGAGAAATCTGTGGAAAATACCCCTCATCTGTGGAAAAACCCCTAATAAGCTGTTAGACATTTAAAGTATCTATTGAGGGGGAGTGTGTAGAGGCGGGTTTGTCTAACACGCTTGTTACAATATGAAAATTTTGTTAGAAACCCGCCCCTACGGGAAGGTGGGGACAATTATATGCTCAAAAACTTTTCTAGAGGGTCGATTCTTTGTTACAGTCACTCTAGCAGGGATTATTAATTCACCAAGACGAAGGATTAACATTTATTAACTCATGGCCCAACTTACACTAAACTTGATTCAAGGAGCTGTTACCTTTAGTTTTAGCCCAGAAGGAGCGATCGCACTCAAAGCAGAAATTGATCAATTAATGCAGAGTCTCAAAGCGAACGCCGCTAATATGACTGCAGGTGGCCGGCCAAAACCTCAAAAATCAATGGAATATCAATACACAGGACAAGTGTTTTTAGAAGTTTTTTGTAATCCGAACATATATCCTAGCCCTTTTGCGGCTAAAGTCTTATTAACGATTCGGGATGAACGGATTCGACTGACTACCGAAGCAGAATTGACCCGACTGATTGAAGATTTAGGGCAATATCTGGAGTCAACACTTTAGACTTCTACAAGAAGTCTAATCTACAGAGATCCTTAACAGACTTATCATAAATGGGATTCCTACCTTAGAATTGTGTAGTAAAATAGAAAAAACTTAACATTTTTTAAAATATGTTGATCCCTATTTTAATATTCGACGTAGCCCTAGTCGCCTGGTCGCTACATCTAATGCAGGAAGCCATTGAACAGCAGGAATTTTCCTTAATGCTGGCTGGTACTTTGGTCGCTTTAGCGGCGGCTGCTATGCTGGTGGTATATTTTTTGATGGGGAATTGTTTAAATTACTTAACCCATCTCTCATAATCCGTGATTGTATGCTTAGAGTATGGCAAAAACAAAAAGACCCGGAGTTTACGCCTATTACAAGCATCCCGTATTGCTGCTACCTTCCGGTCCTGACAAAGTTTGGGCGTTATAATCGCGTAAGTCCGAGTCAATTGCTAGTATAACACACAAATCCGACTTATTAGTGATTAGTCTTCATCTGTATTGAGAATTTGAGGAACCCGAAAAAAATCTCCTTCTTGAGCGGGAGCTTCCTTAAGTAAAGATTCACGATCACCATAAAGTTCAAAAGTATCTTTACGAGTAATATTACTAAGTTCAATGGCCCGAGTTGTTGGGGGGACATTTTCCGTATCTAATTGACTCAACTGCTCAAAATACTGCAAAATACTACTTAATTGACCAGCAAACTGCTCCTCTTGCTCAGTTGTAATTTCCAAACGAGCTAAATGAGCTATTTTTTCAACTTGTTGACGATCAAGCATTAGTTATTCCTCTAGAAAAAGATATCCATTTCTGAACGTCCGGTGATTTTGAGCCAATTTTGAGCTTCAATATAATTATTAGGAGCTAACCGGATAGCTTGTTTCCAGTATTCAGCCGCTTTATCAAATAAGGCTTCAGCTTCGTTTTCTTGCCCTTCTTGTTTGGCCTTTTCTCCTTGATAATGGTAAATAACGGCAATATTATTAAGAACTGAAGGCATTTGAGGATTAAGATCAATAGATTGATAATAATAATCTAAAGCTCTTTCGTGTTCTCCATTACTGGCATGAATAATACCGATATTGTAGAGAATGTAACTGCGATCATGAGAATCTTCTTCTAAGTTTAAGGCCTCATAGTAATTATCGAGAGCTTCGGCATATTCGCCGTCAGCTTGTGCTGACATTCCATCTCGATAGTAGACAAATGCTTCTTTTGCCTTTTGGTTAGTGGGCAGAATTTTGAGAAGAATATCTGCCATTACCGTGAAGGTTTTATCGATAAAGTTATCATTACGCTGAGTTCTTGGCATAGTCTTAGTGTTAGCGGTGAGATTTGATCACACTTTTGATTATACAGTTTAATCTATATTATTCATTTTTCTGAAATTGGGTACAGTTAAAGGCCATTACTTGAACTGTTAAGTTATATTTAATCAGGGTTTGAGATTGCTTCCCTAGCGATCGCAATGACGCAAAATCTTTATTTTCAGTTCTGAGTTAGAATAGTTTTTCTAATTTTACTACTATATTCCCATATTTTAAGTGACTAACTTTATTTTTTTACCACCCATTTCGGAAACTTTAGAAAATCGTCTCAAGTCTCTCCCCTCCGAACCCGGAGTTTATTTAATGCGGGATATTGAAGGACAAATTCTTTATATTGGTAAGTCAAAAAAATTGCGATCGCGGGTTCGTTCTTATTTTCGAGATTCTCAACCCCACAGTCCTCGCATTGCTTTGATGGTGCAACAAGTAAGAGATATTGAGTTTATTGTTACTGATACGGAAGCCGAGGCCTTGGCTTTAGAAGCAAATCTGATTAAAGAACATCAACCTTATTTTAATGTTTTACTCAAGGATGATAAAAAATATCCCTATGTTTGTATTACTTGGTCTGAGAATTATCCGCGCATTTTCATCACTCGTAAACGACGGTTAAATAATCCCCGCGATCGCTATTATGGCCCCTATGTGGATACTTATCTATTGCGTCGTACTTTACATTTAATTAAGAATATTTTTCCGTTACGTCAACGCCCTAAACCATTATTTAAAGAGCGTACTTGTCTGAATTATGATATTGGTAAATGTCCAGGGGTTTGTCAAGGGTTAATCACTTCTTCTGATTATCATAAAATTGTAGAAAAAGTAGCTATGGTATTTCAGGGAAGAAGTGAAGAACTACTCAATACTTTGAAGGAACAAATGGAAAAAGCGGCCAGTGAATTAAACTTTGAACAAGCTGTATTAATTCGAGATCAAATTAATGCGCTTCAATCCCTAAATACTGAACAAAAAGTCTCTTTATCTGATGATACTATATCACGGGATGCTATAGGATTGGCTGCCGATGATCAACATAGTTGTATTCAATTATTTCAAATTCGGGCGGGTCGTTTAGTGGGGCGTTTAGGGTTTTTTGCGGATAGTCAATCTCAATCTCCTGGCGCAATTTTACAACGGGTATTAGAAGAACATTATTGGCAAGCTGACCCCCTAGAAATTCCTAAAGAAATTTTAGTGCAATATGCCTTACCAGAGGCAGAAATTCTCACGGAATGGTTGAGCGATCGCAAGGGGCGTAAAGTGACTATTACTGTGCCTCAACGCCAACAAAAAGCAGATTTAATTGAGATGGTGGAACGGAATGCTAATTATGAATTGGAACGTATACAAAGAACCAATTCTCGTAATTTAACTGCTTTAGAAGATTTAACCCAACTGTTAGATTTACCTGACTTACCTCGACGTATTGAAGGATATGATATTTCTCATATTCAAGGGTCAAATGCAGTAGCTTCTCAAGTGGTTTTTATTGATGGAGTTGCTGCTCAACAAAATTACCGTCATTATAAGATTAAAAATCCTAATGTGACGAGCGGTCATTCTGATGATTTTGCTAGTTTAGCTGAGGTGATTAGTCGTCGCTTTCGGGCTTATCAGAATAAATCAGAAGCAGACTTATTAAGGTTAGAAGATTATCCCGATTTAATTATGATTGATGGGGGTAAAGGACAACTTTCTTCAGTTATTAAAATATTAGAAAATATGAATATTTTCCCGCCATTACAAGTAATTAGTTTAGCTAAAAAACGAGAGGAAATCTTCTTACCAGGAGAGTCTCAACCCTTAGCAACTGATGCGGAACAACCTGGAGTTCAATTATTACGAAGAATTCGAGATGAATCTCATCGCTTTGCGGTTAGTTTTCATCGTCAACAACGACTTAAACAGAGTCGGCGATCGCGTTTAGATCAGATTCCTGGCCTCGGTTTTCAACGACAAAAAGAGTTATTAGCTCATTTTCATTCCGTTGATTATATTCGAGAAGCTTCTTTAGCACAATTACAACAAGTATCAGGAATTGGGGAAAAATTAGCAAGAGAAATTTATAATTATTTTCATGAATAAATTGTAGGTTGGGTTGAGGCACGAAACCCAACAAATATTGTTCTACCGGACAAGTTATGTTAAATCAACGTCTACACCACAGACCTTATGTCTGATACTATAGAAACAAAGCCTCCCTTCGTCCGGCTAAATTAAACCCGCGTAGGCGGGTTTTGTTTTTATAGCTTAACTCTGAGCGGGTTTAAGCCCATAATTTCTAATAGTTTTACATACTAGGTTCGGTAGAACCTAATTTATGAGATTATAAGAAAAGTTACATAATGTTTTATTTATGTCAAGTCAAGTAAAATTAAGGTAATAAAATTCCTATGGTACAGAAATTTCGTTATCCTCTAGGGGTTTTGTCTTTGCTTTGTGCTGGTCTAATTTTTGGTTCAATTCCCACCGCACTCAAAGCAGCAATGGTCGATTTTTATCCTTCAGTACAATTAGCAATTCGATTTTTAATTGGGGCCGTCGCTTTAACTCCTTTTGTTCGTGAGTTCAATCTACGATTATTACGAGACGGTTCAATGATTGGATTAGTAGTATTTGGTTGTTTTGCTTGCGAAACCCTGGGATTACAAACAATTTCTGCCAACCGCGCCGCCTTTATTTTTGGCTTAAATTTCGTATTTGTTACCTTATTTGAACTATTATTTCGCCAAAGAATCACTATGCGGGTAGTTGTCGCAAGTGGGATAGCATTTGGTGGCATTGCCTTGATGTCTTGGGAAGGTGGAGAACCCGGAATTGGTAATCTTTGGTTACTCCTTGGGGCTATATGTGATGCCACCAGTATCATTTTACTCGAAAAATTTGCCCCTCAATATTCGGCGGTTTCCCTATCAGCTGTTCGGGTTTGGTGTGTGGCCATTCTAGGGTTATTATGGGCGGCTCCTGATATTGTACAACAATTTCATTTAATTCAAGAACATTGGCAGATTCTTCACTATTTAGGTATTATAGCCACTGCCGTTTTGTGTTTACTTTATACCGTAGGAATGCAATGGGTTCCTGCTTACCAAGCTGTTTTTATTATCGCCCTAGAACCTTTATTTGGGGCAATGATTGCCTTTTTGGTGCGGGGTGAAACCTTTGGATATCAAGGAATTATTGGGGCTTTATTGATGTTATTTGGTGTAGTTTTAGTCCTTACTGAGGGTAGTGCAAAAGATGAGCCAATTCCTGTCCTTTCTCCCGTAAAAATTCAAGTATGATTTAACTAAACTTAAAGAAAGATTAAAATTGTCATCAAATTAAGATTAGATTAACTTGCGGTTAATAAAATTTAGATTACAATGGGATAATTGTCTACCCAACATACTATGGAAGATCCCAGAGTCATCAACAAACAGAACTTTCTCTACCCTCGAAGTTCTTATTATGGTAAATTAACCGCAGAAAATTTGATTTTTAACGCTAATTTACAAGAATTCTCGCAAAAAGTAGGTTTTATCTCCAATCTCTATACAGGAGGTAAAATGTCCGGTGAGGAAGCTTATTTTCAAATTGAGGCATTGTGGGAACAACTACGACACAGTAAACAGACAATTTTGGGGTCAGACTGATCATTGAACCCCTAAAAACTTATGAATTTGTAAACTCACTCTCCATTCAGGATGTTGTAAAACATAGTCAAATACTAATGACTGACTGATGGGACTATTCCATTCGGGTTGTAAATATTTAAGTGTTTCTACGGGTACTTTTTGCCCTTGTTGTTGGGCCCATTGTAAATCTTTTTCCTGAGCAATTACTATCTTTAATTCATTAACATGAGGGTAGATAGTATCATGGGGAGATTTAAACGGTTTAGGAGAAAACGTTACCCAGTCAAATTCTCCGGTAAAAGGATGAGAACCAGAGGTTTCTAAATGGACTTTTAACCCTAAGTCTTGTAATTCTTTTGTTAAGGGGTTTAAATCGTGCATTAGGGGTTCTCCTCCCGTAATAATAATAATAGCAGCTTTCGCATTTTTAGCCATATTTCCTAACGTTTCAATAGACTGTTGTGCATAGGGTTTAACACTCCAAGTCTCTTTTTGATCACACCAGGGACAATAGACATCACATCCAGCGAGTCGAATAAAAAAGGCACTAACACCCATGTAGGCCCCCTCTCCTTGAATAGAATGGAAGGTTTCTACAATAGGGTAAGTTTTGATTAGAGGTGCGATCGTTTTCATTGCAAGTAACGTTAAACTATAACCATTATTAATCATATCAAGAATCTTAGTAGTTCTGCCTTTTCCCTATTCCTATGAGTTATCGTGTATCAAGAGTATTAATGATTATTCCTTTGCTAATCCCTGCAATTGTAGGATGTCAGTCCTTGGAAAATTTACCCATTTTGGAAAATAGTTCTCAGACACAAACACCTCAAAATACTGAATCATCTACTTTAGTTGATCCTAGCTTTCTTACTGCGATCGAGGAAGTAACTTATCGGGAGATTAATAAATATCGTTTGTCTCGTAATCTTTCTCCCCTTCAGCTTAACCCCCAAATCAGTCAACAAGCAAGAATTCATAGTGAACGAATGGCGGCCGGAATAATTCCGGTAGGTCATGATAAATTAGAAGAAAGACTGAAAATTATTAGTCTTAGTTTGCCTTTGGAAAAAGGCGTTGAAAATTTAATTGTTCATAAAAATGGAGATGACCCGGTTAAAGAAACCCTAAAACAATGGTTAAAAAATGCACAAAATCGTCAAAATATTGAAGGCAATTATGACGAAACCGGAATTGGAGTTGCTCAAAATCGAACAGGTCAGTATTATTTTACACAAATTTTTATTAAAATAATTCCTTCTCCTCTTGAGAATGAACCAGAAATTAATACATTCCTTGAACCTTTAAAAAATAGGGATATTCTCTTAGAAAAAGCTGGTCAAGATGGTGGGTTATTAATTGCTTTAGAGGAAGAAATTAATCGACGAGTTAATCAATATCGTCTCTCTAAAAATTTACCTCCGTTACAAATGAATGCCCAAATGAGTTATGTTGCTAGACAATATAGTCAAAAGATGGCTAATAAAACAGCAACCTTTAGTCATGATGGGTTTGAAGGACGGGCCAAAACTATAGGTGCAAAGATTCCTTATCAAACATTTGCTGAAAATTTAGCTTATATTAAAGGATATCCTGATTTGGCATCCGTCGCTGTTAAAGGTTGGATCAATAGTCCTGGCCATCGTAAAAATATGGAAGGTAATTTTAATTTAACCGGGGTGGGTATTGCTAAAAATTCTGAAGGCGAATATTATTTTACTCAGTTGTTTTTATTACAGCGTTAAGCTTATTATAATAGTGTAAACTTTACTGAAAATCATGACTAATTTAGATAATTTTCAAGTTTGTGATCAAGATCTTTCTGCTGAAACATTATCTCGTTATTTAACTGCTGAAGCTATGGCTGTAGATACAGAAACAATGGGATTAGTTCCTCAACGAGATCGGTTATGTTTAGTTCAATTATGCGATCCAAGTGGATTTGTAACTGCTATTCGCATTGCCCCCGGACAAACTCAAGCCCCTAATTTAAAGCAATTAATGGAAGCTAAAAATATTGTCAAAATTTTTCATTATGCACGGTTTGATGTAGCTCAATTTCGTTATAATTTTGAGATTGAAACTAATCCTATCTTTTGTACAAAAATTGCCAGTAAAATCGCTCGAACTTATACAGGTTCTCACGGATTAAAATCCTTAGTTCAAGAATTAGAAGGTATTGAATTAGACAAAAGTTCCCAAAGTTCTGATTGGGGAAATGCCAATAATTTATCCCCTGCACAATTAAGTTATGCAGCTAATGATGTCAGATATTTGGTTAAGATGCGAGAAAAATTAATGACCATGTTACAACGAGAAGATCGCTGGGAATTAACTCAAAAATGTTTTGACTGTATTCCTGTTTTTGTTTCTTTAGATTTAATGTATTATAAAGATATCTTTGAACATAATTAATGTTTAGTTGAGCGGTTTGCGCTAAGATAAAAAGAACAATCAAGAAATCATCAGTAAGAGAGGTTATTATGGCAACTATGACATTGAATCCCGATAATGTCGAAACAGTCTTAGACGAAATGCGCCCTTATTTGATGGCCGATGGTGGTAATGTTGAATTAGTAGAAATAGACGGCCCCATCGTTAAACTCCGTCTCCAAGGTGCTTGTGGTTCTTGTCCTAGTTCCACCATGACCCTTAAAATGGGCATTGAAAGACGTTTACGAGAAATGATCCCTGAAATTTCTGAAGTAGAACAAGCTTTCTAAGAAAGTGATCAGTCAACATTTGATAAATACAAAATTGTTAGTTGTTGACTGATCACATCTTAAAAATTAAGAGTAAATTAAACAGTAACAGCAATTTGTTTTGCCGCAAAAATGCGTTCAATGACTGCCTCAACCACTTTATCAGGAGTGGATGCACCAGAGGTAATACCAACAACAATGGGGCCATCAGGAAGCCAATTTTCTTGAATTTCTAAGTCTTTATTTAACGGTTTATGGTCAATACGATTATCTAACATAATACGAGTTTCACTATCAATATGATAAGAAGGAATTCCTTTGTCAACAGTAATCTCTTGTAAATGAGTTGTATTAGAAGAATTAAATCCCCCAATAACTACCATTAAATCTAATTTTTCTTCCACTAATTTTAACATTGCATCTTGACGTTCTTGAGTGGCATCACAGATAGTATTAAAGCTCATAAAATGGTCATTTAAAGCTGTCGGACCGTATTTTTTCAGGATAGTTCCCTCAAAAAGTTTAGCAATTTGTTCTGTTTCACTTTTGAGCATAGTGGTTTGATTCGCAATACCAAGACATTGTAAATCTAGATCTGGATCAAATCCTTGAGAATGAGAATTTTTAAACTTAGTTAAAAATTCTTCTTTATTGCCTCCATTTAGGATATAATCACAGACATAATGAGCTTGTTCTAAATTAAGAACTACCAAATAAATTCCGGCAAAAGAACTGGTAGCAACGGTTTCTTCGTGAGCATATTTACCGTGAATAATAGAGGTATGATTACGTTTTTTGTGCTTTTCTACCGAGTTCCAAACTTTAGAAACCCAGGGACAAGTGGTGTCTACAATTGTGCAACCTTTATCATTTAAAAGCTGCATTTCTGTTACACTTGCTCCAAAGGCTGGCAAAATTACCACATCACCTTTTTCAACCACGGAAAAATTTTTATGACCATTTACTAATTCAATAAAACCCACATTCATTTCTTCTAAGCGTTGATTAACCGAAGGATTATGAATAATTTCATTAGTAATCCAAATCCGTTCTTGAGGGAAATGTTGACGAGTTTCATAAGCCATTGCTACTGCCCTTTCTACTCCCCAACAAAAACCAAAAGCTTCTGCTAAACGAATAGTTACATTTCCTTGTTGCCATTGATAATTATTTTGACGAATTTTTTGGATCAGAGAACTTTGATACTCTGTATTCATTACCGTCATTACTTCATCTTCATGACCAAATCCTTTACGATGGTAATGTTCGGATTGTTGTAGAGAACGTTTAAAGGCTTTCGTATCCATTATCAATGATTAATTATGGGTTATTAATCATTGATTATAGAGGAAAAGGTAGGGTGGGCAATGCCCACCTCACATAAATTTAGACACCTGATTTTGCGCGAACATCTACATCGTTGATCCCTTTGTCACTACCCCCAGAAAAGCTATCTTGTTCCTTGACGAAACCATGATAAGCTTCCATGCCATGTTCGCCAATATCTAACCCCTTGATTTCTTCTTCTCGGCTAACACGAATACCTAAAGTAGCTTTGAGAACCATCCATGCAACCACACTAAAGACAACGGTAAAAGCGGCAATCGCAATAATACCAATGACTTGATTAATTAGTTGACCCATACCATAGCCATAAAATAGGCCGGTTTTTAGACTAAATAAGCCAACCGCTAAAGTTCCCCAAATACCGTTAACTAGGTGAACAGAAAGCGCACCCACCGGATCATCAATTTTGAGAACACTGTCAAAGAAACTGACGGCATATACTACCAGAACCCCGGCGATCGCACCGATAATTACAGCACCCCAATAGGATACCTCATTACAACCGGCCGTAATAGCGACTAAACCCGCTAAAATTCCGTTAATGACCATAGATAAGTCAGGTTTACCGTCTTTTTTCCAAGAAACCACAGTAGCGATAATTCCGCCCGTTGCACCTGCTAAATTAGTAGTAACGGCAATGTAAGGAACACTACTATCTGCAGCTAACTGGGAACCGGGGTTAAAGCCAAACCAACCTATCCAGAGAATGAGACAGCCTAAAGTAGCAATACTCATATTATGACCTGGAATGGCTTGAGAACGACCATCAACGTATTTACCCATTCTGGGGCCAAGAATAGCTGCCCCGACTAAAGCCGCCCAACCTCCAACAGAATGAACCACAGTCGAACCAGCAAAGTCTTTGAACCCTAGAGTTGTTAACCAACCGCTACCCCATACCCAATGACCTGTAATGGGATAGGCAATACCGACTAAAAGAAGACTAAATACTAAAAAATCAACGAATTTAATTCTTTCAGCAACTGCACCAGATACAATAGTTGCGGCAGTTCCGGCAAATGCTACCTGAAATAAGAAAAACACAGAGATGGGCAGTCCGATGGGAAAGGGTTTAAGGTTATAAGTAGCCGGATCTTGACTAGCCAAAAACCAACCCCCACTGCCGATAATAGGGTGATCTCCCCCAAACATCAAAGAAAAGCCCATCACCCAATAAGCAATGGTAGCTAAGGCAAAGACAATCAGGTTTTTGGTGAGAATATTAACCGCATTTTTTTGACGACAGAAACCAGTTTCTAGCATGGCGAAACCAGCATTCATAAAAATGACTAAAATCGCGGCAATTAATACCCAAATAGTATTTAAAGTTCCCTGAAGTTGAATAATGGCTTCAGGAGTAACTTCTGTGATTTCGAGGATCTTAATTTCTGTATTCTGGGCCAGAACAGCTTGATGCCAAACAATGGTAATAATTGTTGTTAAGGGAATACAAGCTATCCAGTAGCCAGAAAAGCTTTTAGCAATTGTTCTAAAGGGTTGCCAGTAAGGTTGTTCCCAAAACAAAGAGGAAGTTTCGGGAACCTCTTTTTTCGTTCTTGTTGATATCATTTTTTTAGACATAACCTTTTGTATGGTCTTAATATATGAACTTTACAAATAATAATTAGATTTCGTCAAGTTCATTTGATGTGTGACGCTAAAATATTATTTTTGAGTCATATTTCTATCGATAGAGTTTGGTTTTTTTGTATATGTTACTACAAGTATGAGGTTAATGGGGGGATGAATCACGACAACTTTGACCAACAGATGATGCAACGATGTCTAACATTGGCCCGTCAAGCTTTGGGACGAACTTCTCCTAATCCTTTGGTGGGGTCTGTTATCGTTAAGAATGGGGCCATTATTGGGGAAGGTTTTCACCCGAAAGCGGGAGAACCTCATGCAGAAATTTTTGCTCTTCGACAAGCTGGAGAAAATGCCACAGGAGCGACTGTATACGTCAATCTAGAGCCTTGTAATCATTATGGACGAACGCCACCCTGTACGGAAGCTTTACTGGCTGCTAAAGTGGCTAAAGTGGTGGTAGGGATGATTGATCCGAATCCTTTGGTATCGGGTCAAGGTATGGAAAAATTGCGACAAAATGGGGTTGAGGTCATTGTCGGGGTGGAAGAAGCGGCCTGTTGTCAGTTAAATGAAGGTTTTATTCATCGTATCGTCCATAAACAGCCTTTTGGTATTCTTAAGTATGCCATGACTCTTGATGGGAAAATTGCCACGACAACGGGTCATAGTGCATGGGTGACGGGGCCGGCCTCTCGTCAGGTAGTGCATGAGTTGCGGGCCGCTTGTGATGCGGTCATTGTTGGGGGTAATACGGTTCGACGGGATAATCCTCATTTAACCACTCATCAGGTATCTGGCCCTAACCCGTTACGGGTGGTGATGACTCGTAACCTGCATTTACCGTCTGAGGCCCATCTTTGGGATACAGAGGGGGCCCCTACGGTAGTTTTTACGGAATGGGGCAAAAATATACCATTACAGGAAAAATTACGGAATAAAGGGGTAGAAGTGATTGAGTTAACCCCTTTGACTCCTGCTGAGGTGATGCAGGTTCTTTATGAACGGGAACTCTCTACGGTTTTATGGGAATGTGGCGGAACTTTAGGCGCACAAGCGATCGCTCAAGGGTGCATCCAGAAAATTTTAGCATTTATTGCTCCTAAAATTATTGGGGGTGTTTTGTCTCCTTCTCCTATGGGAGATTTAGGATTAGAAAAAATGACGGATGCTTTATTATTAAAAAATATTAGTTTACGTCATATTGATGAGGATATTTTAATTGAAGGATATTTATAAATTATGAATTATAAATTATAAATTATAAAGTTGTTGAAAAAACTATTAATTCTCCATCCTGTAGGGACATGGCAATCATAACCTTGTCACCCAAATCAGAATTTAAAAGATGCCATGTCCATAGGGTTGATATCTAGCAACCTAAATTAAATGGGCATGGCAAAATTAATGTAATGGTAGGATTTTATCAGTTACTAATGCCATGCCCCTACAGCATTTTGACCTGGATATATCTATCTTAAATGCTGTTTTTTTCTTTGACTTTTTTACCCTATAGTTTGGGGTTATAGGCGCAAGGCTTTTCCATTATCTATATAATATCATGTCAAGTCAAGTTTGACAAGGGTTTTTTTGCATAAATTTTCCCGTTATGTAGGGGTCAACGGCCGTTGAACCCTACGATATGTTTAGCGGTATTCTTCTATGACAAACCCTTTAATCAGCGATCGCCCTTTCGACAATAGTAGATAAATATCTAGTGCTAGGGTTTTGACCCCAAAGATGACCGACAAAACAGGACAAAAATATCTAGTGCTAGGGTTTTGTACATCAATTTTTCCCCCTGTAGGGATGGCAATCATAACCTTGTCACCCAAACCAGAATTTAAAAGAGGCCATGTCCATATGGTTGATATCTAGCAACCTAAATTAAATGGGCATGGCAAAATTAATCTGATGGTAGGACTATATAATTTATTAATGTCATGCCCCTACAGAGTTTTTTGCCGAGAAATCGCATTACTAAACTCAATACATATGTTTAAATCAGCATTAGTTTTAATTGCTTCTGCATTAATATGAGTTGGTGCAGCACGATATCCTTGATCATTTAAAGATTGAATAAGTTGCGATCGCTTGGGAACATCTAATTTACCTCGCTTACCAATTTCCCCTAAAGTATAAAAATAAGGAGGAAAATCTAACTCATTTTCCATCACTGACAATAACTCTACTCTCTTTAACCATCTCCATTCTTTAGCTAAAGTTTTCATCTCTCCTAAATAGTCTCGATCATGTAAATTTCCTAACCACATTGGCCCCGATATTACATAAGGATTAATATTTTTTTCTTGAACACACTGAACTTTACCTAATTGATGCCAAGAAATTCTTTTATAATGACCACATTCATGACAATAACCAATAAATCCATAATTATCTAACGTCAAATTAGACTTATTTAATAACTGTAACATGACTCGATAAGTTTGACCTGTAAATAGGGAAAAAATTGGTTTAATTCCTAACTCCATTGTCGCCGCTTGTTGTAACACACTCCCAATTAATAACCGTAAAACTTGTTCTTGACAAGCAGGGTGTGATCTGGCATAAGATCCATATACTTGTAAACTTTTTTCTGGTAAATGTCCTGTTCCTGTTCGTCCATCTGTGCTGGTTAAATAAACTAATCCGCCTATTTTTGTTGCCCATAACATAGTGCTTAAATAAGGGGAAGGAGAACCGAAACCATCCACATCTACTAAATCATAATAATCTTTATTGTTATAACATTCAAAAAAGATATGATTAGCATTTTTATAACTTATTTTAACTTTATTTAAAAATAAAATATCTTGTAAATTGTCTTCTAAAATAGGTTTAATATCAAGATTACTATCATTAACTAAAATCTCATCTGCCCCACTTTCTAAATAATAACGTAAAGCACGAATACCACAACCCGTCATAGCATCTAAAACCCGTAATTGTCCATGTTTATGTTTATAAATTGTGGCAGCTAAAACCCCTAAATCTCTAGTGACTTTACTCTGAGGACGATAGAAAGCATTTCCAACTCTAAATGTAGCTTTTTCTTCTATGATTAAATTATGATTATTCATCGTTTATTTAGTTAATATTTAAGGATTTCCCACAAATCCCAATAATTTAGCTGCACCTCCTAAGATAGCAACAATTAATCCAATTAAAACCCCTCGACTGACAAATTCTTGAGACTCAACCCGTTTACTTAACCCTTCGACTTTTTCCTCTAATCTAACAACCGATACTTTGACACTGTTAACATCTTCAGAAAGTTTCTCAATTTTCTGGTCTAACTTCTCAATTTTCTGGTCTAACTTCTCAATTTTCCTATCAACATCTTGAGAAAGCTGATCAATTTTCCTATCAACATCTTGAGAAAGCTGATCAATTTTTCTGTCAACATTTTCAGAAAGCTTATCAATTTTGCTATCTAACTTATCTAATTTTTGATCAAACTTATTGAGAATTTCCTTTAAATCTGATTCAATAGTAACTGACATTTTTTTAGATTCCAATACAGAATAATTACTTAACCGTTAGGGTATGATAAACTTAAGGATTGCCAACAAATCCCAATAATTTAGCAGCCCCTCCTAAGATAGCAACAATTAATCCAATTAAAACCCCTCGACTGACAAATTCTTGAGACTCAGCCCGTTTACTCAAACCTTCGACTTTTTCTTCTAATCTGACAACCGATACTTTGACACTGTTAACATCTTCAGAGAGTTTATCAATTTTTTGATCTAATTTTTCAATCTTCTTGTCAACATCTTGAGAAAGCTGCTCAATTTTTTTGTCAATGTTTTCAGATAACTTATCAATTTTGCTATCTAACTTATCTAATTTTTGCTCAAACTTATTAAGAATTTCCTTTAAATCTGATTCAATAGTGACTGACATTTTTTTAGACTCCAATATACAATAATTACTTAACCATTAGGATTTGATAAACTTAAGGATTTCCAACAAATCCCAATAATTTAGCAGCCCCTCCTAAGATAGCAACAATTAATCCAATTAAAACCCCTCGACTGACAAATTCTTGAGACTCAGCCCGTTTACTCAAACCTTCGACTTTTTCTTCTAATCTGACAACCGATACTTTGACACTGTTAACATCTTCACTCAGTTTATTAAATTTCTGATCAACATCTTGAGAAAGCTGATCAATTTTTCTGTCAACATTTTCAGAAAGCTTATCAATTTTGCTATCTAACTTATCTAATTTTTGATCAAACTTATTGAGAATTTCCTTTAAATCTGATTCAATAGTAACTGACATTTTTTTAGATTCCAATACAGAATAATTACTTAACCGTTAGGGTATGATAAACTTAAGGATTGCCAACAAATCCCAATAATTTAGCAGCCCCTCCTAAGATAGCAACAATTAATCCAATTAAAACCCCTCGACTGACAAATTCTTGAGACTCAACCCGTTTACTCAAACCTTCGACTTTTTCTTCTAATCTAACAACCGATACTTTGACACTATTAACATCTTGAGAAAGTTGCTCAATTTTCTTGTCAATATTTTCAGAAAGCTTATCAATTTTGCTATCTAACTTATCTAATTTTTGCTCAAACTTATTAAGAATTTCCTTTAAATCTGATTCAATAGTGACTGACATTTTTTTAGACTCCAATATACAATAATTACTTAACCATTAGGATTTGATCAATTTAAGGATTGCCAACAAATCCCAATAATTTAGCAGCCCCTCCTAAGATAGCAACAATTAATCCAATTAAAACTCCTCGACTGACAAATTCTTGAGACTCAACCCGTTTACTCAAGCCTTCGACTTTTTCTTCTAATCTAACAACCGATACTTTGACACTATTAACATCTTCAGAAAGTTTATCAATCTTTTTGTCTAACTTCTCAATTTTTCTATCAACATCTTCAGAAAGCTTATCAATTTTGCTATCTAATTTATCTAATTTCTGCTCAAACTTATTAAGAATCTCTTTTAAATCTGATTCAATGGTGACTGACATTTATTTAGACTCCAAAGTCAGGGATAGTTTATTTAAGTTTAAGTCAGAAAAACAAAAGATGAGACAATCATTAAGAATAATTTAAGTATAAATTAAAATATGATCAACTTTAACAAGCTAAAATCCTTATTTTTCCCAAATGAATAGTTAAACACAAGTCAAATGTCACCTGATCGCCTACCATATCTATGAGATACTCGAAACTGACAATAGTATGCGAATTGCCCTATTTACCGAAACTTTTTTACCCAAAATTGATGGTATTGTCACCCGTTTACGTCATACCGTTGAACATTTGCAACGAAATGGCGATCAAGTCTTAATCTTTTCCCCTGATGGGGGGTTAAAGGAACACAAAGGGGCTAAAATTCATGGAGTCAAAGGTTTACCCTTACCTCTATATCCTGAACTAAAATTAGCCATTCCTACCCCAACAGTAGGTAAAGCGATCGAAAAATTTAAACCTGATGTGGTTCATGTGGTAAATCCGGCAGTTTTAGGATTAGGAGGCATTTATTATGCCAAAACCATGAATATTCCCCTAGTTGCTTCTTATCATACCCATTTACCCCAATATTTACACCATTATGGCTTAGGTTCCCTAGAAGGGTTATTATGGGAACTCTTAAAATTAGGTCATAACCAAGCGCGTTTAAACCTTTGTACCTCAACCGCAATGGTTAATGAATTAGTCACCCATGGTATCGAACGAGTAGACTTATGGCAACGGGGAGTCGATACAGAGATGTTTCATCCCCATTTAGCCTCAAAACAGATGCGATCGCGCTTATCTGAAGGCAATCCTGAAAATCCTCTTTTATTATATGTCGGACGAGTCTCTGCCGAAAAGCAAATTGACCAGATAAAACCCGTCCTAGAAGCCATTCCTGATGCACATTTGGCAATTGTTGGGGATGGCCCCCACAGAGAGGCATTAGAGGCGCATTTTGCAGAGACTCAGACCAATTTTGTGGGCTACCTCCAGGGATTAGAATTAGCCTCAGCTTTTGCCTCATCAGATGCGTTTATTTTCCCTTCTCGCACGGAAACGTTAGGATTAGTGTTATTAGAAGCGATGGCCGCAGGTTGTCCGGTAGTAGCGGCTAATTCTGGGGGAATTCCTGATATTGTGACGGATCGGGTCAATGGTTATTTATTTGAACCGACTGATCCTAATGGGGCAATTATGGCCACAAAACGTCTTTTAGCTGCTAAAGAAGAACGGGAAAAATTACGAGAAAATGCTCGATTAGAAGCGGAAAAATGGAGCTGGGCCGCTTCAACAAATCAGTTAAGAAAGTATTATCAAACTGTTTTGAATCAGTCATCTTTCCCCTTAGCTGCTTAGATAATGTAGGGTGGGCAATGCCCACCTTACAGGTTATGTTCATGAAAGTGTTGATAAAAAGTTAAGGTTGTATTTCCATAATTTTTTTTCCGACATATTTTTAATCCTTGAATCTCCTTTGCTGGCCATAATTTCGGATTATGTTCAACAGCAATTTCTCCTTGATCAGCTAATATCTTTCCTTGAGAAATTATTTCTAAAACAGGTTGATAAACATCACTATGATAGGGAGGATCAAAATAAATTAGATCAAATTCTTTTCTTTTTAAACTTTTTAATTCTTTAATAATATCACCTCGAATAACTTGAAATTGTTGTTCAATATTAGCTAGATTTTGCCAATTTTCATTAATAATAAAACAAGCTTTACTATACCTTTCAATGCCGATAACTTCCGTTGCGCCTCGACATAAAGCTTCTGCCCCCATTGTGCCATTACCTGCACATAAATCTAACCAAAGACAGCCATCAATTTTACCTTGCCAAATATTAAATAAAGCCTCTCGAACTTTAGCAGAAGTAGGACGAGTTAAATCTCCAGATAAAGTTTTTAAGAGTCGATTTCCGTAAATTCTCATGTAAATACATTATTAACAAAATTAGAGAGAATTTGTAAGCCATAGTCTGATGATTTTTCGGGGTGAAATTGTACCGCAATTAAATTATCAATAGAGATTGCTGCTGTAACAGTTTGAGTTCCATGAGTAATGGTTGCTGCTTTGACATTAGGATCTATCGGATCAACATAATAAGAGTGGACAAAATAAACATAAGGATCAGGCGGTAAATTTTGCCATAAACTTAGATTAGGTTGAGTTAATTCTAATTGATTCCAACCCATATGAGGAATGGTTAGATCCGGTTCAGAACGAAAACGACGTACCACTCCTGGAATAATTCCTAAACCCGCTTCAGTTCCTTCTTCAGAACTATCAAAGAGAATTTGTAACCCTAAACAAATACCTAAAAAAAGTTTACCACTAGCGATCGCCGCTTTTATCGGTTCTACCAAATGACGCGATCGCAAATGTTGGACAGCAGGATCAAAAGAACCAACTCCTGGTAAAACAATTGCATTAGCTTGGGCAATATCTTGAGGAGAATCTGTAATTTTGGGGGTAGCCCCTGCTTTTTCGAGTCCCTTACAGGCAGAATGTAAGTTTCCCATATCATAGTCAATAACTGCAATAAAGCCCATAAGTTAAATTTTAGATAAATTATCTGCTGCCATTTTATTGTACAAATTCAAAAGATTGTTTTAATTTTATTTAAGTAACAATAGATACAAAAAATATCTAAGATGTGTAATATGGATTACTTCATTAGGTATAAAGCAGATAAATTTTAGACAAATCTCAGAAGTTATACATAAGTTATACATGATCGCTAACATCATCGCTAACACTGATGGTTTAAACTGATAACTATAAAATGATGAACTTAGTCTAAGACTTGGAGAATAAACAAATGACTTACGATAAACTTCAGCAATCTTATCAAGAACACCTAATCAAAGCAGGAGTCTCTCAGCAAAAAGCCGAACAAGCAGCTAGAACCCTAAGTATTAAAGAATTACAACTTATCAGTGAAATTTGGGAAGATTGGGGTAATGTAATTGCCCATACCAAAGTCCAAGCAAGCCCATAACCATTAATAATAGAGATATTTGTCATTATCACGGACCAATTGTTGGGTTAAACGCCTCCTTGATGTTCACAAACAAAACCTTCTTGTTCCCAGGCCGAGAGATTAACCTCGTTTAAAGGAATGAGATTAAAACAGGGAGGATGAACAATTTGACTCAAAACCGCCCAAATTAAGCTACGGGCTACATCCAGTTGAGTTTTCAGGGTTGACTCTCGATTTCCAGGAACCCCCCATTCCTTAACAATTTCTATTTCAACGGCCATTCCTTGGGCCCCTAGATGAATTTGGGCCAGCCATTTTGCTCTCGGTAAATGAGTCCCGGAGGTAATCACTTTGACCTTATGAACACCCCAACGATGTAAGAGAGGAACACTAAAGACAAAATTCTCAAAGGTCGAATTAGCACATTTTTCTAACCACACTTTTTTGTTTGGGGCCAATTGTCGCTGGAAAATTTGCCAAATACAAGGTTCTTTCGACCCTTGAGAAATAATAATCGGTAAATCAGGAGATTGACTAGCCAAGGTAGCTGCATACATTTCTCGTTGAATACTGCCCCCTAACACTAAAATGGCATCAACGGGTTTACTGGAATTGATTGGTAGTTTGACCAAGGTATTGAATAACAAGCTAACCAAGATTAGAACCAAACCAGCTAAAATTAAGGTTTTAAATAGACGTTTTAGGCGTTTTTGGAACAAACGGCCTTTTAAATTAAGTTTTCGCTTCTTCACAGGATTAAGAACTCAGCCACTAATAATAAGGATTTCATATAATTGATCACAAAGTTAGGGAACAATTAAATGAAGCCTTATTTAATCAATCGTCGCTGTTTTCTAGCGTTATCTGTCGGGGCTGCTGGCACAACCCTAGTAACGGGATGTTTTAACCAGCCTCTCGAAAAAGTGAAGGTTTATACTGGAGGGAAAGATGGCTACCATACTTATCGCATTCCTTCACTATTGTGTACTCCCTCTGGCAATTTACTCGCTTTTTGTGAAGGACGCAAACAGAGTCAGAAAGATAGTGGCAAAATTGATTTATTACTTAAAAGGAGTCAAGACGGGGGCAAAACTTGGTCTAAACAGCAAATAATTTGGGAAAATGGGGATAATGTCTGTGGCAACCCCTGCCCAGTTTTTGATCAGACAACAGGGAAGATATATTTGTTGATGACGGGGAATTTGGGTAGTGACCACGAACAGGAAATTATCGAACAAACTAGCAAAGGGACGCGAACCGTTTGGGTATGTTCAAGTCAAGATGAAGGCAAAACTTGGTCTAAACCTGTTGAAATTACCCCATCTGTTAAACAACCTGACTGGACATGGTACGCGACAGGGCCAGGTGTTGGCATTCAACTTCAAAAAAATGATCGTCTAGTCATTCCTTGTAATCATTGTGAAGCTGAAAGTAAAAAATATTATTCTCACATTTTTTATTCTGACGATCATGGCCAGACGTGGAAATTAGGTGGTAGCAGTCCATCAGATCGACCAGGGATGAATGAGTGTCAAGTGGTAGAACTTGCCAATGGATCACTAATGTTAAATATGCGAAATCAAAATCCTTCTCCTCGAAAACGGGGTATTTGTTTGAGCAAAGATCAGGGACTATCATGGTCTAATTTTTCCTATGATTCTACTCTGATCGACCCGACCTGTCAAGCTAGTTTCTTACGTTATATTAAACCAAACCAAAATCAAGAAGGTAAGCTTATTTTTTCTAACCCAGCCTCTCAAAAAGAGCGCATTAACTTAACAGTTCGCCTTAGTAAAGATGAAGGCAAAACTTGGCCAGTCTCCCGTCAAATTGATGGGGGCCCTTCTGCTTATTCTTGTCTTACGATACTCCCTGATTTAAGTATAGGTTGTCTCTACGAGTGCGGCAAGTCTTCTCCCTATGAACACATTACTTTTGTTCGATTTCAATTTTGATAATTATGGGGGAAACCCATAAATTTAACCTGAATCTTATGTTGTTTAATTAAATCAAATAATCTCCCATCGGGTAAGACTATAGCAGTTTTCAATTGAGCGTCAATATTTCAGTTGAGTGAGTGTGGGTGTAGAGGCGGGTTTATCTAACATATTTGTTACAATCAATATTGAAATTTTGTTGAAAACCCGCCCCTACGGTTCGTGTGGGTAGAATTTTTACTTTGATGTTTATTCCATGCAAATGAAAACTGCTGTGAGGCAAGGTATCCACAGAGTCTGAGGAATTGTCCTATAATCAAATATGAGCGTTTCAGTGTGGGAAATGTCACAATTTAAGGCAGAACCATAATATAACAGCGAAAACCATCCGCTTAACGGGATGAAATGTTAACCCTTAATCACGAATAACCGACCAATGGAAATCAAAGCCGTTCAAAGTGCCTATTACGGAGATAATAACTACCGAACCCCACCCCCAGACTTAGAGTCTTTGCTCCTCAAAGAGCGTATTGTTTATTTGGGAATGCCTCTATTTTCCTCCGATGAAGTCAAACAGCAGGTCGGCATTGATGTGACTCAACTGATTATCGCTCAACTGCTGTATTTACAATTTGATGATCCCGATAAACCAATCTATTTTTATATCAACTCTACGGGGACATCTTGGTATACAGGGGATGCCATCGGCTTTGAAACCGAAGCCTTTGCCATTTGCGATACCATGAATTATATTAAGCCTCCCATTCATACCATTTGTATTGGTCAAGCAATGGGAACTGCCGCGATGATTCTTGCGGCAGGGACTAAAGGCTATCGCGCTAGTTTACCTCATGCTACGATTGTCCTCAATCAAAACCGTTCAGGTGCCAGGGGACAAGCGACGGATATCCAAATTCGGGCTAAAGAGGTACTCTCAAATAAGCTCACTATGTTGGAAATTTTGTCGAAAACGACAGGACAAACTGTTGAAAAAATCTCAAAAGATACTGATCGCACTTTCTATTTAACGCCTCAACAAGCGAAAGAATACGGCTTAATTGATAAGGTATTAGAAAGTACGAAAGATCTCCCAAAACCCTTAACAGCCGTTGGTTAATTGTTGTTCACCCCTATTTTTCAGATAATTTCTTATGCCTATTGGTGTTCCTAGTGTTCCTTTTCGTCTTCCTGGTAGTCAATACGAACGATGGATTGATATCTATACTCGTTTGAGTCAGGAAAGAATCATTTTTTTGGGTCAAGAAGTGACCGATAGTTTAGCTAATCGTATCGTTGCTTTTTTGTTATATCTTGATTCTGAAGATCCTGGCAAACCTATCTATTTGTATATCAATTCTCCTGGGGGTTCGGTAACAGCAGGTATGGCGATTTACGATACTATGCAGTATATTAAATCTGATGTTATTACCATTTGCGTTGGTTTAGCTGCATCAATGGGGGCCTTTTTGTTAGCTTCTGGAACCCAAGGAAAACGCTTAGCTTTACCCCATGCTCGTATTATGATACATCAACCGATGGGGGGAACTGGACGTAGACAAGCGACGGATATTGAAATTGAAGCGAATGAAATTCTACGAATTCGTCAACAATTAAATGAACTTATGGCTCAACGTACGGGCCAAACTTTGGAAAAAATTGCTAAAGATACCGACCGAGATTACTATTTATCAGCCGAAGAAGCTCAACAATACGGTCTGATTGATAAGGTAATTGAAGAACGTATTATGTAACGTTTTTTTTGATTATTTCCCCTGACATCCTGTTTGTCGGGGGAATTTTTATAGGGAATAGGCAACAGAAAATAGGCTGATATCCCCATACCCTGGGGTAAAATGTATAATAAAGTACAATATTCTGAAGATGGGTTACAGCGCGGCAAGTCAATTTTGGTCTAAAATCCCTGAATTATTGCCTGCGCCTAACCCATCCTACGAATAATAAGATCTTGTTATCACCACAAGTACGGAAGATACAAAACCTGTGATTTTCTGAAATGGACGTAACTGGACTCGAACCAGTGACCCCATCGATGTCAACGATGTACTCTAACCAACTGAGCTATACGTCCGCACAAGTTCCTATCATAACACAGTGTTTGGAAAACTTGCAAATATTCTTCTAAAATATAATCATTAGACGAAGGGGTCATTAATCATGGCGTATGTCTGTCAACTTGGCAATCATCAAAGCGTCCATCTCGATAACCAGGGAACACAAACTGTTATCATCATGGCTACTCAGTCATTAGGACAGCAGCAACAATCAAGTAGTTCTTTTGGGACGGGAACCTGGACCATACTCCCCCAATTGTATCAAACTCCCAACGGGGTCATCTTAAAAATTACTTCAACTCAGGGAGTCTACTACATTTTAATTCAAGGTAATAGTATAGGAATTATGAATAGTTCTCCAGTCTTAAGTGATTTTAACCCACTCCCTATAGAGCAAGTTTCCCATTCCCCATCTTTTACTATGCCACCAATGTCACCCATGCAACCGATGAAAATGGGAGATATGCAAATGAGTATGAAACCCATGGAAATGCGGATGGGTAATATGGAAATGCGTATAGATTCAACCACTCAAGAGAAAAAACGATTTTGTAGTCAATGTGGGGCTAAAGTAGAAATTGGCGATCGCTTTTGTTCGAGTTGTGGTCATAAATTGGCCTAAAATCTCTTAAGTTAGAATCTTAACTTAGGACCAGTCTTTCCTAATGTGTTTTTTAATCTGTCAAACTTTTGCACGATAAGGGATGCAAAGTAGTTTAGAACCAAATTTCTTAACTTTTTGCTTAAAACCCTAAACTTCCCTGGTCTGTTTTCCTTATCCCCCTGACAATGGATTTGGTTAGGGAACAACAGTGGATCAGTTAGCATCATGCATGGTCTTTTAAGTTAACTTGAGAGGTTTAATCTTTTTTCTCCTCTTTTGTTAAGGGATTCGATATTGCTAACTGTTTTTTCTATTAGCTAGTTTAAGCTGAGGCATTAACATTAATAATATGAGTAAAAACCCTAAAATTCCTGCCGTTGCGGCAATACTAATTATGTCTAAATGTCGTATACTGATCGCTATAAATGTCCAGACAAAAACTCCACAATAGACTTTATCATAGTGTTGTAATCTAATCCATATTGCTATTATTCCCCCGATTAAAATCATCATAATTGTCCAATTTATATCGGTTATTCCCCATTGATTCCAACCAGCAAAATCAAGGGCTGAAGCAATATTAACAATTGTAGCAATACTGATCCATCCCAAATATAAACTAATGGGAAAATTAACCAACCATTTTTGTTTAAATGTCAAGGGTTCTAAAGCAATATCTAATCGTAAATAAAGGACAATTAGAGGTATCAAAATAGCGATCATTGCCACGACTGACAAGAAAAACCAACGAGATAAAAATATATAAACCCAAATAATTTGGGCTAAACTACTGAGGGTTAACCAATAACCCATTTTTCGTAATCGAGGATGTTCTCTATTATAGGGTAAAACTTGATAAATCCCATTGTCTAACTAAATCGGGATTAACTTTCATAATTACTCACACCTGACTGGTGATGGTCAAGTTTAGTGTTTAGGATAACTTCTAGCATAATAGTCGGAAGCAACTACCTCTAGCACTTCTCCTTCACCTAAAAGGGGATACACACAACCAACACGATTTTCCCAAACCCGATGGGCGATGTCATAGTTAGGACATTGGATACGATAGGTAGAACCAGAGACAAGAGACGAACGACAACCCGCAGGAAGCACGAAAGACAGAAGTAACTCAAGACTATCGGGGCCTAATTTTTTGGGACTCATATTAATGTTAAACTTTTTATGTTTTTTTAAGATCCTTATTTGATATTACATGGTATTTGTTCTTCTTTTGTCAATTAGTTCTTAATATTAAGTTATTTAAACCCACATTACGTACTTTTTTTTGTAGTATTTTTTGTAGCATATTCTTTGCCTTAATTGAGTATAAATACTTAGAAAACAAGATATTTAATGTACATTTATGAAATTTTTAGCTAATTTTCTAGTTTATGATATTGTTCATAATTAATTCTTCCTGCTTCATATAAAGTTTCCGTAATTTCAGAAATTGTTAACACAGAATAAGCGTTATAACCATTATTTTTAAGCTTGTTTTTGACTCCTTCTTCATGATCAATAAAGACGACAATATCCTCAACATTTAACCCAGAAGATGTTAATTTTTCTGCTCCTTCCATAACACTTTTACCACTAATTAAAATATCATCAACTACTACAACTTTTTCTCCTAGATTAAAAGTTCCTTCAATTAATCGACGAGTGCCATGAGCTTTTACTTCTTTTCGTGGATAAATCATGGGATGATGTAACATTAAAGATAATCCGGTTGCTGTCGGTAAAGAACCATAAGGAATCCCGGCAATACGATCAAAAGTTAACGTCTTTAAAATGTCTGCATAGGCATTTAATACCTGATGAAATAGTTGAGGATTAGAAATAATTTGTCTTAAATCAATATAATAAGAAAAAGTAGCTCCCGATGCTTGAACATACTCTCCAAACAGTAAACAACCAATATCATATAGTTGTAAAATTAAATTGTGATGGGGATGATGTTTAAGTCCACATACATTAGGAGTCCATAGTTGACAGCTTGACTGTTCTTTAATAACTTCATTTCTGATTTGATTAATTTGTTGATTTAGAGATTTTATTGGTTCTATTAATTCATTTTCTTTTAGTAAATCTTGAGGAACCGGAATCAATAATCCCTCCCCATGAATATTTAAACCTGCTGTTAAAATAGAGTCAAAATTTTGACTATTTGACCAAATACTTCGCAATAAAATAAATCTTTCAGGTGCAATAGAACGAACTTTTTTAATGACTTCTACATCAGTAGTTCCTACTTCTAAAAATAATTGTTCAATGGTTCCCCAAGTCTTAACTTCCTTGACAACTTGTAAATAAAAAGGAGCATCAGGGGTTGGATATTCTTGTAATGCAACTGCCCCAGGATTAGACGTATGACAAAGAATAAATATACCTTTATCTGGATACACTAAAAAAGGCGCAACCTGATCTTGTCCCGCATAAGGATTTACTGTAACCGCATCTACTCCCCATTTTTCAAAAATTGCTTGAGCAAAAATAGTGCTGGTATTAATATCACTATGTTTAGCATCTAAAATAATAGGAATATCATCAGGAATAGCAGCTATAACTTTACCTAATAAATCTAATCCTGGGGCCCCTAATACTTCATAAAATCCCAGAGTCGGTTTATAAGCACAAACTAACTCTGATGTTTGTACAATAATTGATTTTAACCATTTTTCTAACTCAATGATTAAACTTTCTGGCCCTTCTTGGGTACAGTAAAGATGAGGCATCATTTCTGGGTTAGGATCAAGTCCAACAATCAGTAAACTATCATGAGAAGCGATCGCTTGATTTAATTTGTCAAAAAAGTTCATTTGACACTCCCTCGCCGTAGAAGGGCGGGGATTCTTGGTTCACAGAGGTTGCTTGCGCATGACAGGTGTTACCACCAACCAAAGTAGAGGCATCCTCTCCCCAAGCGTTTTGACTGTCATGCAGCCAAGTTCCCGTATGCCCTGCGGTACTTAACCCAATTCTTAATATATTTCGTGCCGCATTCTCATCTCTGTCGAGAGTGCATCCACAAGAACAAATATGAGTCCTCGTTGACAGAGATTTTTTCACAGTTCTGCCACAGTTAGAACAATTTTGAGATGTATATTGGGGTGGAACGGCAATAGTATGTTTACCATACTTTGTCCCAAAATACTCTAACCAAAGACGAAACTGATACCATGCAGCATCACTTATCGACTTAGCTAAACAATGATTTTTAACTAGGTTCTTTATTCTCAAATCTTCGTAAGCGATCAAATCTCTCGACTGAACTACGCAGTATGCTATTCTTTTAGCATACTCTTTACGTTGCCTACTTATTTTGAGGTGTCTCCTACCCAATTTCTGTCTAGCTTTTCTTCTATTAGAAGAACCTTTTTTCTTCTTAGAAACTTTTCTTTGAAGTTTTTTAAGTTTCTTTTCACCTTTGCTTAAAAAGCGAGGGTTTTCTACTTTATTTCCCTCGTGGTCAGTGTAGAAAGATTCGAGCCCAACATCTAAACCGATAGCTTTACCTGTTGGTTGGGTTTCTATTTTTAGGTCAACTGAAAGAATGAATTGGCAGTAATATCCATCCGCACGTTTAACTAATCTAACCCGTTTAATAGCCTCAATCTTGTAGAAATGTAAGTCATACGTTCCAACTAATCTAAGCCGCCCAATACCTTTTTTGTCAGTAAAGGTAATAGCCTTACGGGTTAAAGGGTCAAGATTCCATCCTGTTGTTTTATACTCAACAGAATGGCAATTATTTTTAAACCTTGGATATCCTTTTTTGCCTGGAATCTTCTTCTTGCAGTTGTTCCTCGCTTCGCTGAGGCGCGATTGCTCGTAAAAACGCGATATGGCTGACCATGCTCTTTCAGCACTTGACTGTCTAGCTTGAGAATTCAATTCGTTAGCGAACTTAAAGTCATGAGCCAATACACGACAATACTTATTAAGGTCATATCTCCCAACTTCTTTATTGTCAATCCAATAGCGTAAACACTTGTTTTGGACAAACTGAGCCGTTTTGATTGCCTCGTCTATGGCTAAGTATTGATGTTTTTTCGCTCTAACTTTAAACTCGAAAACTAACATTTATGTTAAGCTATAACAGCTAGATATAGGTTAGCATACAATGCTCGTCATTGACAACCATCAAAAAGCCGTCGTAGAATGACGGGGTTTTAAACCCAAAATTTCCGATAACATTTCTCATATAGATTAAGTAAGACTATTGTTAGCCTAGAATGGATAAAGAACTCAAATAATGATCTCATAACAGAATCAACCGCTAGAGACGTAATGGAATATGGATTTAATCACGCTACAAAGTTTTCTCGATAACACTGCCTTTTTGATTTTATTGCTCACCATGTTAATTTATTGGTCAGCAGCAGCTTTTAAAGGAATTCCTTGGTTATCTACCTTGGGAACGGCAGGGGTCGCTATTGCTAACCTTTCCATCGCCGGACTACTTATTGCTCGTTGGATTGAGGGAGGATACTTCCCCTTAAGTAATCTTTACGAATCCTTATTTTTTCTCGCTTGGGGTATTACCGCAGTCCACCTCATGGCTGAAAAAATGAGTCAGAGTTCCTTAGTCGGAGTGGTGACAACCCCTGTTGCTATGGGGATTACCGCTTTTGCTGCTTTGACCCTCCCTTCAGAAATGCAGTTCTGTGAACCCTTAGTCCCTGCCCTTAAGTCTAACTGGTTAATGATGCACGTTAGCGTCATGATGCTCAGTTATGCGACTTTAATGGTCGGGGCAGTATTAGCCATTGCTTTTCTCATTGTAACCCGTGGCCAAGATATTGAATTACGAGGCAGTTCCGTAGGAACTGGAGGCTATCGGGATAAATTAGGGCGATCGCAGCTATTCTCTACTAATAATAACCATAAAGAACCTGCGATAGCCATAGCTGATAAAAATGGTAGTGGCGGTACCGCAGTTCTAGACATGATAGCAACAGCAACAAAGAGTGAAGCTATTCTATCTCCCCAACTTCTCACCCTAGCTGATACCCTAGATAATATAAGTTATCGCATTATTGGGCTAGGGTTTCCCTTATTAACTATTGGTATCATAGCAGGAGCAGTTTGGGCTAATGAAGCTTGGGGTTCTTATTGGAGTTGGGACCCGAAAGAAACCTGGGCCTTAATTACTTGGTTAGTATTTGCTGCTTATCTTCATGCACGTATTACGAAAGGTTGGCAAGGAAGAAAACCTGCTATCTTAGCTGCTAGTGGGTTTATGGTGGTTTGGGTTTGTTATTTAGGGGTGAATTTATTGGGTAAGGGTTTACATTCTTACGGGTGGTTTTTTTAGTTAAGTTTAGGTGAAAAATAAGCTAAAGCGTATGTAAAGTGCGTTTTAGCTTATCAATATTAAAAAAACGTGCGTGCAAAATACCACTAACTCGACAAAAGTCAATAACGGAGAGGGTGGGATTTGAACCCACGTTGACTTTCGCCAAACTCGATTTCAAGTCGAGCGCATTCGACCACTCTGCCACCTCTCCAAAGAGCCACAGATTTCTATTGTAGCAAAATCGGTCTATTTCACAAGCCCCAATCTCGTTAAACAAGTTGAGGAACCTCTTGATAATACAAATATTCCTGATAAATAATCCTGTAAGTTTGATTGAGCCAAATTAAAGCAATTTCAATCACCTGACCCTGATTAAGAGACACTAAAGAAAAATTACGCAACTTTTCCCCTTCCTGCTCAATAATGCGGGGGACACTAGCCGCATTTAAGTAAATCGTCCCTTGAGGATCATTCTTGACCCTAGTACGCAGTTGAGAACGAGTATGACGTAATCGATGGTGCATATGGCCAAACGTCACCAAAGGTATCTGTTTCCCCAGACCACGAACTTGGGCGATCGCCTCCCCTAAATCAGGATCACCATGATCACCCCCCAAAGGTTGCCAATCTCGGCCACACATGGCTTCAGGTTCTTTTCCTAGTCCTGTTGGTCCATTATGTCCCAAAAAAAGCACTGTCTCAAAGGCGGTTTTCTTGGCTTCTGCGACCATTTTAGCAGTAGATTCGATAAAATTAGTTATCCCATAGCGATCACGCAGAAATTCTTTATTTTTCCATTCTGGGCCACCCCAACTATAAGGACGACTCCCCACAACAGATAGATTAAGGGTAGGAAAGTCCAGCTTACTATAACCGACATGGATATCCCCTAAAATATCAAGTTGGGTTTGGACTCGGTCTTCTTTTTGATGGTCATAAGGACATTGTTTACGTCCCCAGTCTGATGCGGTGTACCAAGCATCATGATTCCCCATAATGACCGCTTTGGGAATGGATAAGGACTCGATTAAACTGACGACACGGACAGATTCATTGCCAAAATCCCCGACAAATAAAGCTAGATCAACTCCTATGGCTTCAAGAGCTAGATTATCAGCTTCTTCCCACTGCTCGTGAATATCTCCTATCACGGCAATCTTAATCTCTTGCTTAGGATAAGTGATCATGTTCATTGACTAAAAATTTTATGTTATCTTAATATAACAGCTTATGACATCAGTTTAGTTAATTATCTACCCCAATATGAATATAGCTAGTATCGGTAGTTTGGCCTTAGGGTTATTATTAGGACTCATGACCTTTTTATTTATTATTCGTATTGTTTTAACTTGGTATCCTCAAGTTGAATTGAATCGTTTTCCTTGGAGGTTAATTGCGTTACCGACTGAACCTTTATTAATTCCTGTGCGTCAGGTTATTCCTCCTGTGGGTGGGGTAGATATTAGTCCTATTATTTTGGTCGGAATTTGTAGTTTATTGCGAGAATTTTTAATCGGACAACAAGGACTTATTACAATGGCTTTATCTCGCTAATCTTCATTAGGTAAATAATTATTCATTGTAACTTATCTTGTCTCAAATAGTTTTTCTAGTTCTCTAATTAATTTAGGTAAATCATTATTAACGGTATCCCAAATAATATTAAGGTTAATATCATCATACTGGTGAACAACCAAATTTCTCATTCCAATCATTTGTCGCCAAGGAAGTTTGTTAAACTGAGTTTGAGTTTCCTCTGAAATACGATTAGAAGCTTCTCCTATAATTATAATTCTTAGAATTACTGCATCTTGACATTGCAAATCTGATAAAAATTCTTGTTTACTTTTATTAGCTATATACAATACAGCGAGTTTAGCAGAATCTAAAATATCATAAAGGGATTGATTGTCTCGCATCATAAATAACTACTACTGATGATAAAATTTCGGAACGACGAAAATGATTTCGACTATTTTTAATTCCTTCACGAGTAATTAAGTCCACATCACGGTTAAAGATTGACTTTAATTCATCTTTGATGTCAACTAAGGTAAATAATGTGGGATGAGCATTTGGAGCAAAATCAATTAATATATCAATGTCACTTTTATCATTAAAGTCATCCCGCAAAACTGAACCAAATAAAGAAAATTCAATTATTTTACAACGCTTACAAATGTCTTGAATTGTTTTTATCGGTATTTCTATATTTTTAATTTTCATGATCGTTTTAATTCTATTTTTCTATAATCTCTTTGATTTTTATTATATCATTTTTCTGCTGTCACTTTCAATGAAATATTCTTCCGCGTTATATGACAATTTAATTGGCCATGGTTTAAGTCTCCCTTTTTATCCTAAATTAGCGGTTACTTTTGCAGATTCTAAGGGATAATGATGTAATAAAATCAATTGATTTTCTTGTAATGTTTCAATCGCATAAGCTCGTCCAGAAGTATCACTAAATTCGACTTCAAAAACCTTTGGTTCATACACTTCTACAATGGTTCCAACTTGTCCCCGATATAATCCTAATTGGGGTAAGTCTTCTAATAAAGCAACGACATCTAATAGTTTCATGAGATCATTTACTTAAAGTACATAACAAGTGACTAAACGGGGAAATTTTTCGTCTTTTCTGATTATCCAAACACTGTGAATAATAGCTACTTTATTTTGATGCGTTAGAGGAAAATCAATAACATATTTTTGTCCATATTGATTAGTTTTATCAGGAATAGCATCATAGGTTTTTACGACTTCTAAAAGTGCATTTTTAAGAATTTGAACATTGTTACTGTCAAGATTCAATGCTGATTTAAAAACTCGTGCTTTATGTTGTCCATCTGGATGATTAGGATTGAGAGAATAACCCAATAATTTGTTATCATCTATGATGGCATTGTCAGAATTAGGAAGTTTCACATTATACTAACTTGTCAATTATTGTAATGGGTGATTTAGATTTTAATATCTTTCTTTATTTTAGAGTCATTAAAAAGAAGAAACTTAACTAAATTGTAATGACTTTTTAGGCACCAAGCTTCATAATTATCTGGATTAATTTCTAACACTCTATCATAACTATAGATAGCATCTTCATAACGATTTAATTTTCCTAGAATTTTTGCTCTATTAGTCCAAGTCATTTCATCATTAGGTTGAATAGCTAAAGCTTTATCATAAGCTAATATAGCTTCTTCATAAGCTTCTATTATAAAAAAATTATTACCCTTCAATCTCCAATAATCAGCCGTATTACAATTTCCTACAATTTGTAGATAATCTAATTCAAAAGTGTGTAACTCTGCATGAAGCGTTGTTAACTCTAACTCTTTTTGAATTAATTCTGTTTCTATTAAAGTTAATTCTGCGTTTTTTTGCTCTAATTCTTCCACTTCTGGAGTTTTATTCAAAATAATCTCATAGATCATACCCTAACCTCAATTAAGTATCTAGGTTTAGTATTCCCCAATTTTGCCGAAAATTAACATTGATTCCTTATGATGATCGTACCTCATCAACCTTCTTAATCTGACTTCTTAACCATTCATTAACTAAAATGTTAATTTCAACCCCTTGTTGTTTCGCTAATTCTGTCATAAATTCATTGACATCGGGTTCAAGATAAATAGGAAACTCAAACACGACATCAGGATGATAAAACTTTCCCTGTTCTCCTTGAGAAAAATCGTACTTTGCTTTCATAATCTTCTTTATTAAGTTTAATCTACAATAAAGACAAACAAAAACCCGCTCATTGAACGGGTTTCTGTGAATCGGAGCGGCGGGATTCGAACCCACGACCCCTACTACCCCAAAGTAGTGCGCTACCAAGCTGCGCTACGCCCCGAAGACTCACAATTTCCAATTATACAGGTAATGATTGGTAAATAGCAAATTAAAATATTGTTAAATTTTGAATTCCCTCAATTAACTCCTTAACAACCCCTTCGGGCCAGTTTCCCTCACAACGACGACCCCCATTAACAATCAATCGTAGGCAATAAGCGTCAGGGTATCCTTCTACCTCTAACCATAACTTGTCACTTTCAGCCTCACAAGCGATTCTCTCCTGATCCATTAATTCCTCAGTCATAGCAGTCATGGTGTCGGCTAACTGTTGCACTAATCGACAAAAATCGTTAAATTCAGCAGCAGTAAGTTCTATGGCCCAATCATCACCCCCCACTAACCCCTGATAGGTTGAAACTTGGGGATTCCAACCTAAACGCCATCCTCTGCCTTTTTTGAGTATGCGATCGCTCATGGCCCTAATAATTGAGCATCTCCAGGTTTAGACAGAGTGGGGCCAGATGATGGTTTACGGGGAGACCCGGTTGGGTTAGATTCGGTTTGGGAGGAAGAATTCTCTGCTGGTTTGGGTTGAGGAGTATAAATACTGACCAAAACATCAATTAATTCTTGACGTTGACGACGATTGAGTTGACGAATTGCTTGAATATCGGATTGCATAGGATTCGCAGTTAAAGTCGAATTGCCTGGATAACGATCCTCTTTAATAGTTTCATTAACTCCTAAATAATCAGCTAAAGTCAATTGCCAGTCAAGACGAAAGATAGTAGAACGCTTTTTTAAGTCCTCATGATAGCGAATCAAACGGTTAATTAAAGTAAAGTCTGGATCGACTTGTTTGGTTTCTTGGCGAATATATTGATTATCTTTGGGAAGATAAGGAAGTTTTTGATAAACCATTTCTGCGGCTGTTTCTACCCGGATAGTTTGACCCTGAACGGAGGGTAAATTAGGGTTAAACTGTCCGATTCCCAAAGCTAAACTCAAACCGATCAGGAAAATCAGTAATCCTTTCCAGGATTTGAGGAAAAATGGGACATGAGGCTGAAGCGTTTGCCAAATCATAAGCAATTGAGGTTAATTATCGCTGATAATTTCTGGTTGCGTCAGTTCATCTGACATTTCAATGATGGCACGAATCGCTGGTTTCATGGCGGGATCATCAATACTGTCAAATTCTTCGTAGCGATGACGTTTGGCTCTGTTAGAGACTTGTACTGTAATACGATAACGGTTAGAAGCCGCATCTAATAATTCTTGGGCCCGATATATTACTTGTGATGAGTCAAAGGAATGTCGTTTTTGCATGGCGATCGCTTTTCGTTAATGGGACAATCTCTAGTTTAACAAGCTATTTGATTTCTTAATATGGCACTTTTACAAAAGACATTCATTAGGGGTCAACGGCCGTTGACCCCTACATAAAAAAGTTTGCCGCGTTCGTCAAAAATGTCCTAACCTTAATGTCTAGTGCTATAAACTGAGAATAATTACTTATTAAGCTAAAATAAAGTTTTGTATCGAAAAATAAAGTGTTGAGAAATTTTAGGAGCAAACTGTCTATGCAAACCCAGGCGAAACCGACTCAAACAGGCAGATTAGAGGTTAGACAACCACTTAAAGTGGTAGCTATTGGGGACAGTTTAGTTTATGGGTATGGAGATCCTGTAGGTGGGGGATGGGTAGAAGGGTTACGTCGTCAATGGATGGGAGATTATCAAAGCGGTCATGTGTTGTATAATTTGGGAATTAGGGGCGATCGCGTGGCTCAAGTCAGTCAACGATTAGCAGGGGAATTTCGCTATCGCGGAGAGTTGCGTAATCGAGTGCCTGATTTAATTATTCTCTCGGTTGGGGTCAATGATTCAGCGAGATTAAGACAGCCTGATGGTCGTTTATTTACCGAGTTTGAACAGTTTAGTCAACAAATCTCAGACTTACTCGATCAAGCTCAAAAATTATGTCCAGTGTTGTTTGTGGGAATGGTTCCGGTTGATGAAGACAAAATGCCCTTTTTAAATTGTTTTTATTTTAATCATTTTGATCAATATCGTTATAAAGAAGCTGTAAAAACAGCCTGTGAAGCTCGTCAAATTCCCTATTTAGATATTTTTGATTTATGGTTAGGACAGCCAGCAACTTGGCGGCGATCGCGTTTAAGCGATGATGGACTCCATCCCAATGTTTTAGGCTATGAAACCTTACGACAAGATATCTTAAATTGGGAACCAATCGCTCAATTAGATTGGTAAATAGCGAATAGCTTTCCGATACAATTAACCTAATCATGTTGTTGGGGCAATAAAATTGCTTTTCGATGAATGACCATACTGCTCTTAAATAATCGCTATAAAATCCTAGAAACCCTTGGCAAAGGTGGCTTTGGTGAAACTTTTTTAGCCATTGACACCCATCTACCCTCTCAGCGAAAATGTGTCATCAAAAAGCTAAAACCGGCCTTACAATCTCCTGAAATTCCAGGATGGTTAAAAGAGCGATTTGGACGAGAAGCGGCTATCTTAGAGCAACTAGGGGCTAATCATCCGCAAATTCCGGGACTTTATGCCTACTTTGAAGAAAAAGGAGATTTTTTTCTCGTCCAAGAATGGATTGAAGGAGAAACCCTAACCCAAATTCATAAAAGACGGGGAAACTTATCAGAAAAGGATGTTAAAGAGATTCTGATGGGGATTTTGCCCATTCTTGATTTTATTCACCATCAGCGCATTATTCATCGAGATATTAAACCTGATAACGTTATTATACGGGCCACCGATGTTAAACCAGTGCTGATCGATTTTGGTATCGTTAAAGAAGCAGTGGCTACGATAGTGGCTACAGATGGACACAGTGCCTATTCAGTAGCGTTGGGAACCCCTGGTTATATGTCCTCAGAACAAGCGGCTGGCCGCCCTGTATATTCTAGTGATATGTATAGTTTAGGATTAACGGCCATTTTTTTACTGACGGGGAAAACCCCCCAATATTTAGATACAGATTTGCAGACAGGGGAAATTCTTTGGCGCAAAGAAGTACCATCACTAAATTCTAATCTAGGAACAGTTATTGATTGCGCTATTCGCTTTCATCCGCGCGATCGCTTTCCTTCGGCCCAGAAAATGTTAGAAGCATTGCTTGCATCTGCACCAATAGCGACCGCAGCAACCTTGGTGGTTGCCCCCCATCAACTATCATTACAAACACCTGAACTGACAGAAACGATCACCTCAGAAGAAAAAGACACTCCTTGGCCTCTTTTAATTCTGGCTTCTTTTTTAGTTGCTAGTGCTATTTTTGGCGGATTAACTCTAGGAGTAATTTTAGCAAATAAAAATCGTTCTCGTCCTAGTCCATCCCCGCAAGAAGTTATTGAATCTCCAACTCCTCAAACTTTTCCGAAGGTTGAATCCCCTGAACCGACGGTTCAACCTCGTCAGCGACGGCCAGTTAATCAATTTCCTAACTCAAATATAACTCCTACTCCTGAAGTAGAAACTACTCCTACCCCTCAACCGGAAACTACTCCTACTCCTGAAGTGGAAACTACTCCTACTCCTGAAGTGGAAACTACTCCTACTCCTGAAGTGGAAACTACCCCTACTCCTGAAGTGGAAACTACCCCTACTCCTGAAGTGGAAACTACCCCTACTCCTCAACCGGAAACTACTCCTACTCCGGTACAACCATCTTCAACATCTCATCCTCCATCAACTCCGGTACAACCTCCATCTCCTACTATCCCTAATAATAATGGGACTTAACCGAGTTCTTAGTCTTCTTCTCAAACACGACCTTTTGATTAACGATAGATTATGACGACCCAATCTGAGTCCACTTCTGCGGGCGATACTCCGATTATATCTTCACAAGAAAACGGCAAGAAACCTACCTCTAGTTTGGTGACTTCTTCTCTAGAAAAATCAAATCCAGATGCTCAGTCTTTATCTGAACCCCTTCCTAAATCTTTCTATTTACAACAAGTGAAACCCTCTAATCCTTTATTACTGATAACTTCAGCCGCTATCATGGGTCTGGGATTACTGTTGAAAATTTCTTGGATAGGGGTAACAGGAGCAATCGTAGCTCTGATCTTGTCTCTTCAAGTGATCTTACCTTCTATCCGAGAATGGCTGATTCGTTATTTGACTCCTCAAGAACGAAGCTCTGTGAGCGGATTTGTGGTTTTTATCCTGTCTATAGCCGGATTAGCACACTATTTGGGCATATATCAAAATATTAAAGGTTGGCTCAATCAGTTTAAATACGATGAATTTGGATCTTGGGCTGAATGGGTAGGGGCTTTAGGTCAAATTATGATCGCTATTTTGGCGGTTTATATCGCTTGGGCCCAATATGTCATCTCCAAAGATTTAACCCTTCAACAAAACCTCATTACCCAACAACAGACCATTGATACCTATTTTCAGGGAATTTCTGATTTAGTTCTCGATGGGGAAGGAATGCTCGAAGATTGGCCTCAAGAACGTTCTATTGCAGAAGGACGTACCGCAGCTATTCTCAGTAGTGTGGATGGGGCCGGAAAAGCTAAAATTCTCCGGTTTTTATCTCAATCTAAGTTATTAGTTCCTCTCATGCGAGATAGTCGTTTAGGACGACCCATGCTCGATGGTTCTGGAGGTTATGCCGAAGATCGTCCTTCTGGGGTACGGGTGATAAATTTGGGAGTAATGTTGGCTGGTGCTAACTTATCGGGACAAGATTTACGCTGGACAGAGTTGAGTGAGGCTAATATGGTTCGTGCTGACTTGAGTAATTGTGATCTGATTAAGGCTAATCTATCTCGGACGGTTCTTTATGATGCTAATCTCAAGGGGGCTGATCTTAGAGGGACTCGATTGTTTTATGGTTCGCTTCAAACCGCTAGTCCTCGCTCTCGTAGTGTATCACCAGATTACGAAACAGGGGCTTATACGGGAGTTGTCCTGGAAAATGCTAATTTGAGTAAGGTTCAAAATCTCAGTGAGGAACAGCGTTATTATTGTTGTACTTGGGGAGGAGAACTGACCAGAGGAACAATTCCAGGAGGTTGTTACGACATTCCTAATAAATTAGGACGTTGATAGATAGCTTCGTATTGCATGGTCTGCGATCACACTACAAGATAGGGATCACAATAGACGAACGGCGATCGCATAGGATCAAGAGATTATCGGCGATCGCATTAAGATCCCATACTTAATATTAAGACGATGATGGTGAATAATAATCAATTGGGTGCGTTACATTTCATGCTTTGCACCCTACACTCGTCGGCGATCGCACTGAATTTGTTAGATTTCGTTCCTCCACACGACCGACAAGATAGGTTTACTTTTGATGATGCTCGACATAGGAACGCAGAACGGTATTAATCATCGTTTGGTAATTTTTACCTTGATTTTTAAACCAATCCAAAATATCTTCGTCTATCCGAATTGAGATGGCTTTTTTGGCAGTAGGTTTGACCATTTTGGCGTTAGCCCAGAAATGCTCGTCGAGTTCGGGGATATCGGAGGTATCTATGGCGGAGTCGGGGATATTTTCGATTTCTTTAAGTCGTTCATCGGAGATAGTCATTGTATTGTTTCCTTTCTTTGGGTGTGGCTTTTCGGGCGGAGATTAGACGAATTTTTCCGTTTCTGTCGGTATAGATTGCGGTGACGATAACAGTGCCCCGGATGGTGCCGATACCAATCTCTCGTATTTCGCCGTAGTCGGAACGGTCATCGATCGCGGTGAAGTAAATCCCTTGAAAGATTTCTTTGGCTTCTTCAAAGCTTATCCCGTGTTTTTGTTGATTCTGTCGATTTTTGTTTTCATCCCATTCAAAGTCCATTAGCATACACAAAATGTATATACAATGATGATAACACGATTAATTCAAGAGGTGATACGACATCTAGATAAACCAAGCGATCGCAAACCTCAAAAGCTTACCAGAATAAGCTTTAGGATAGAGTGACATCCTCCCGACGCTAACTGCTAAGAGCAGTATAGCGCGGGCTTCCCCATATCACTATGAGGCTTTCCTGTTTTTACGGGACGCTCTAGATACCTTTTTAGGGATATCCCCGATGACATCTTCCTCCACAGGCAGCTTGACCCCCAGTCCGAGGGCTGCAAGTCCACGTTGCTCAACAACCATAGCTGAAGCAACATCCCTATCGGTTAAAAAACCACAATGAGAACAATCATGTACTCGTTGAGACAGTTCTTTTTTACCAGTTACTACGCTACAATTGGGACATATTTGACTGGTAAAATTAGCGTCAACTTTCTCAAAATAAACATCTCGTTTCCAAGCAACGTGCTTCAATGATTCCAAAAAAACACCAAAACCCGCATCAAGAGTATGCTTGCATAGCATCCCTCTAGACATGGCTTTTAAGTTTAAATCCTCAGCAAAGATTATGTTCGATTGGTCACAAAGATGATGAGCTACTTGATAATGAAAGTTTTTACGAGTGTTGTAAATATGTTCATGAAGTCTAGCTACTTTTTGAATAGCTTTAAGTCGATTTTTAGACCCTTTTTGTTTTTTGGCTAGTTTTCGTTGTAGCCATTTAAGCTTACTTTGAAGTTCGACAAAAAACTTGGGTCTAGCAATCAGTTCCCCAAGAGATGTGGCAATAAATTTCTCCAGCCCCAAATCAATACCCAAAGATTTTCCTTGAGGCTTTGCAGAAGGTATTTTGACATCTGATTGAATACAAATGACAGCATACCAACCAGAAGCTTTTTTAACTATCTGAACTTGTTTAACGATAAATCCATCAGGAATAGGGCGGTGTAGATTAATTAGAACATCCCCTATTTTTGGGAGTTTTAATTGATACCCTGTTATCGGATTTTCCGTGAATTGAGGAAAATTAATTGAGCGAAACTGACCATATTTCTTAAAACGAGGAAAACCAAAACTTCGTTTCCAGAAAAAGTTAAACGCTTTATCCAAACGACCCATAACCTCTTGCAATACCTGAGATTGAACTCGTTTAAGTTCTGGATATTGTTTTTTAGCTATTGTTAAGGCTTTTTTCTGTTTATAATAGTCGGGAAAGGGCTGGTGAGCAGGTATGATATATTCAGAATGAAGACTACAAGCGTTAACCTGACATTTACGAGAATTTATCCATTCTTTTCTTTCTGCCAAGGCGTAATTATAAACACCTCGACAAATTTCTAGCCATTCAAGCAATTCTTTCTCTTGACTGGCATCAGGATAAATTCGATAAGCGTAGTTAAGGTTTAACACTTTTATCAACTGAACACATTTTCCATATTATAAAATACTTAGGGGATAATTGTCAATCCCTAGAAAGAAATCATGTACAATAATCACAAGCTTTGTTGTCAATCTCGGCCCCTGCTCTCATCCCGACACCGACCGAAGCGGTACGGTGCGGGGCTTCTCGCAGGGCAAGCTAAACTTAGTTTGTTGACTAAACTAAGTTTAGCTCAGTTAACCGATCACATCACTTTTTAAATTATTGTTTAATAGCAATTTTAAGGTTTCATCTAAATCTTTTAACATCGCTTTAACTCCTTTTGGCTAAAGTATCATAGTAATTAGTCACCGCAATTTCGTTATATAAAATTTAGATGCGTATTAGCTTATAAGTAGTCGGACATAAATAAACAATACTATGTTAAGAAATGTAACTAGGTTGTAACCCCTCTCGGGCGCTCCGGCGCTCCCCTGCTCACTTCACCGTAACGTTTATTTTTGTCCAGGTACTTACCCTTGGGTTAGGGTCGGGAGGATGTCACGCTCTTTCGACAATAAAGGGCATGGCTAAACGATAAAAAATCCATCCTAATAATAGACTAATAATGGCAATCACACTAGCTATCCAAAACCCTAAAACTTGAGAAACTTCTCCTGTGGTTGCTAAATCTCTAGTAGTTACTAATAGAGGAGTAACAGGGTTTAGCTTAAGTAAGATTCGCCAAAAACCCTGAGAAGGCATGGGATAAATAACTGGAGTAATGAATAACCAACCTTGAATAATATAGGTCATGAATTTACTAACATCACCATATAAACAAGATAATGGCCCAATTAACAAACCAACTCCGACAGCTAACATAAGTAAATGAATAAAGGCAACAGGAGCAAGTAATAAACTCCAAGTGACTGGTATTTTAAACCAAATAAAAAAGAACACAACAGGAATCAATTGGATAGCAAAATTAAATATAATTTGCCCTATCTTAGAGATAACAAAAGCTTCAGGAGGAACTTTTAATTTTGTTAAAATTGCTTTAGCCGTTCGAGATGCCCCCATCATACTATTGAGAGTTTGAGTAAACGTTTGCCACAAGGTCATACTAAAAATAACAAAAACCGGATAAGGTATACTCGTTTCTCCTAAATTCAGTATTTTCGCCTCTCTGAGAAAGGTTAAACCTGCAGCAGTCACTAATGGAGGAATAAACGCCCAAATAATGCCTAATAAAGATTGACGATATTGTGCCTGAATATCCCGTTTAAGAAGTTGCCAAGCTAAATCTCGTGATGAGAGCAAATCCGCCCACATTTCCTGAAAAAGTTGAAGTGGATGCCTTAAACGACTCTCAGGTTCATAAACAACCACAGGCATCGGTTTTTGAGGTTTAACCTCATATAAGTTAGACTCTGTGTGAGAATGATTTGGATTTGTCTGACTCATTTTAGATTGGGTATAACATTTAGGTTTATTAATGGTTTTATCATAGATTTTAACCTAGTCCAACTGAAGGGCAAAGATCAGCTAAATCACAAGCTTGACAATTAGGATTACGCGCTTTACAAATAGCCCGGCCATGATAAATTATCCTAATAGAAAAATTTTCCCAGTCAGCTTGAGGTAATAATACCATTAAGTCTTTTTCTATCTTAACCGGATCAGTGGCTTCAGTCAGCCTTAAACGCCCACTTAACCGTTTAACATGGGTATCTACTGTCACCCCTTCATTAATCCCAAATCCGTGAGATAGCACCACATTAGCTGTTTTTCGAGCAACACCAGGGAGAGTCAATAATTTTTCCATTTGTTGGGGAATTTTCCCCTCAAATTCCTGAACAATTTTCTGACAAGCTCCTTGAATATTTTTAGCTTTATTACGATAAAATCCGGTAGAACGAATCAAAGTTTCTAATTCTTCCCTATCAGCTTGAGCTAAAGAGGTCGCATCAGGAAATCGAGCAAATAGCCCAGGAGTAACCTTATTAACTCGTTCATCTGTACATTGTGCTGAAAGAATTGTCGCTACTAAAAGTTGTACCTGATTTTCATAAGTTAGGCTACAAGTTGCATCAGGATAAAGCCGTTTGAGAATCTGTAAAATCTCTAAAGCTCGTTGTTTTTTAGGAGGCCATTTGCGGATAATAGGCATTACAATCCGATTTGTTGAATCAATTGTTGAAAAATCGCTAAATTAACCGTGTCACGAACAATTAAAAACACTCCTAAACTCAACAGAAGCACTAATCCTGTCTGCATAATATTCTCTTGGATTTTATTAGGCAAGGGTTTTCCCCACAAAGCTTCCACGAGTAAAAATGCCAATTGACCGCCATCAAGAGCAGGTAAAGGCAAAATATTAATAATGGCTAAGTTAATACTAATTAATGCCCCAAATTGAAACAAATTACCGGCATCATGACTAGCAATATTGGCTCCATATTCTACAATTTTGACTGGGCCAGCTACTTGTTGAACATTTTCTTGAAAATTACTGATCAGTTGCCAAAAACCTTTAACGGTCAAAATAGCTAAGTTCTGATAAGTATCTGCACCATAAGTTAAAGCTTCTAGAAAATTATGTGCCTGATTTAACTTAATATTTGGTAGAAGTGCCACCCCAATTTTTCCTTGTCCTTGTTCATTTGCTTGAGGTGTAACTGTCAAAGTTAAAGAACTTTCTTCTCTTTTCACCTCAAAAGTCAAAGGTTTATTAACAGAAGTTTGGACGATTTCAATAAAAGAAGTCGTAGCCTCAGGAAACTTATTTAATGATTGGTTATTGACCCCTAAAATGATGTCTCCTGGTTCAATTCCTGCTACCATAGCAGCCGAAGCCGGATCAACTTTGGGTATCACTAATCCTGGTTGTATTTCTTGAATGCCAACCGTTCCTGCTTGTCCTACTAACAGAAAATAAGCAAAAATTAAATTAGCAATGACTCCCGCACTAATAACGATCGCCCGATCTAAAATCGGACGGTTACTTAATAAATTGGGGTCATTTGGGACAATATTACTTTGGGGATCATCGTCAGGAAATCCCACATATCCCCCTAAAGGAAAAGCACGAAGGGCATATTCTGTCTGTGACCCTTGATATTTCAGTAAAATAGGGCCAAAACCAATAGAAAATCGATTAACATGGATACCTTGCAGTCTAGCTGCGGCAAAGTGACCTAATTCATGAACAACAATTAATAGGGCTAAAACAGCGATCGCGGCCAAAACTGACATAATAAACTACTAAATAATAAATGGGATTTTTTACCATTGTGTCGGTTTTTTGATCATATAACAATCTTTTAGCCTCTGGCTTTTCTCGTTCGTCAAAATCACCAGCCTAAAAGGTTGTAATCTCCAACTATTTATATATTATTGTCCATGAGTCGAACTTATCAAACTACGGGAATTATTTTAAAAGGAATGCCCATTGGAGAAGCAGATCGCCTATTAACAATTCTTTCGCCAGAATTTGGCTTAATTCGCGCTGTGGCACCAGGGGCCAGAAAACACCAATCTAAACTGCGGGGACGGTGTGAATTATTCGTGGTCAATAATTTTTTAATTGCTAAAGGGCGATCACTTGATAAAATTACTCAAGCCGATATTTTGCAATCTTATCCAGGATTAACGAAAAATTTAGGGAAATTAGCAGGAAGTCAATATTTAGCCGAAGTAGTATTATGTTTGGCCTTAAGCGAACAGCCTCAAAGCGAATTGTATCAAGTCCTAAACGAACATCTACGACGTTTAGAACAAATGTCAGAAAAGCAAAGTTTACATGGTCATTTAGCCCATGGGATCTTTCATTTATTAGCGATCGCCGGTATGGTACCGGAAGTACAACGTTGTTGTCTCACCCAAGAAACCATAGTTGGGAATTTTACAGATGCTAAGTGGAGAGTCGGTTTTAGTTTTGAAGCGGGAGGACTGATTAATTTATCAACCCGTGAAACCATCGCACAAACAGTTAAACTATCTATTATTGCTCCAAGTGCCTGGACTTTACCCCTGATTAATCATCAACTAGGTTCCTTAGAATTAAGCTTGTTACAACAACTAAACCTCTCTTCTTTACCACAATTTGAGGAAGAAGCGGTTGCTTATGAGGAGTCTGTGACTTGGGTTAGAGTGGAACACTTGCTCAGAGAGTATGCCCAATACCATCTAGGCCGTTCTTTTCGCGCAGCTACCCTCGTAGATACTTTATCAGAGTTAGAGTTTTAAGGTTTAATAAAAATTGTGTAATTTCTGACAAACCCTAACCAAAAATATGACCGTTTCCCAATCCGAGTCAACCCCATCGGTTCCCGATGAATCGGCAGAATTGTCTAATAAAACTCCTTTATCTACTCCTATGGATCGTCAGCCTCCTCCTCCTCCTATTCCAACTCCCAGACAGGGATTTGCCGCCGTTTTAGAGAATCCTCGCTTTCTCATTCTCTGGACAGGACAAGTATTTTCCCAATTAGCGGATAAAGTCTATCTAGTCTTAATGATCGCTTTAATTGCAGGCCATTTTCAAGGGGAAAATCAGCCTATTAGTGGTTGGGTATCCGCGATTATGATTACTTTTACAATTCCAGCAATTTTATTTGGAACTTTGGCAGGGGTTTATGTTGATCGTTGGCCCAAAAAAGAGGTATTAGTAATTTCTAATCTTGTTCGCGCTGTATTGGTTTTTATTATTCCTCCTTTACTTTGGTTATCTCAAGACAAAACTATTGCTTTATCGGTAAATTGGCTGCCAATTTGGTTACGAAGATGGCACTCTCACACTCAAGATATATTTTTCTTGCCGGTCGGTTTTTTGATTTTATTAATTCTCAGTTTTATTGATTCAACTATCACTCAATTTTTTGCACCTGCTGAACAAGTGACTATTCCTTTAGTAGTTAAACGTCGTCACTTACTATCAGCTAATTCTTTGTTTACTACTACTATGATGGCCATGACTATTGTCGGTTTTGCCATTGGAGAACCTTTATTAGAAGTCTCAGCAAGATTAGCCGAATTTTGGGGATTTTCCTGGGAAGAAGGAAAATCATTTGTTGTAGGTGCAGCTTATTCTATTTCGGGATTAATGTTATTGTTACTCCGCACAGGAGAAAAAGCAAAACATTATCAAAAAGAACGTCCTCATGTATTTGATGATATTAAAGATGGTATTCGTTATTTAGGTAGTAATTATCGGGTTCGTAATGCCTTATTTCAATTGGTCATTCTCTTTTCTATCTTTGCCGCTTTGTCAGTTTTGGCCGTACGGATGGCTGAAACAATTCCAGGTATGAAAGCAGAACAATTTGGCTTTTTGTTAGCAGGTGGCGGTTTAGGAATGGCTTTAGGAGCAGGAATTTTAGGGAATTGGGGCCAAAAATTTCGTCACAGTCAATTGGGTTTATTAGGTTCTTTCGGAATGGCAGTTTCTTTGTTTGGGTTATCTGTCTCTACTAATAGTCTTTGGTCAACTTTAATTATGACTACTTTTTTAGGTTTATTTGCCGCTTTTATCGGTGTTCCCATGCAAACCACCATTCAGGCAGAAACTCCAGTTCAAATGCGTGGTAAGGTGTTTGGATTACAAAATAATGCGGTTAATATTGCTCTTTCTTTACCCTTAGTTTTGGCCGGTATTGCTGAAACTTTATTTGGTTTACAATCTGTTTTATTAGCTTTAGCTGCATTAGCAATTTTGGGGGGTGTTTTAACTTGGTATATGGGAGATCATCAATAAACCATTTCCGTCGGTTGGTTTGAGGAACGAAACCCAACACAGCACATGGGTTTTGTTGGATTTCACTATGGTTCCACCTAACCTACTGGCCTGAGTTCGACATCAGGTAATTTGTGGAAAAAATTATCCACGATGAACACCGAACTGGTGGTTTTTGGGTTTCACTATCGTTCAACTCAACCTACTGACTTATTCCTTTAAATATGACTTTTAATTCCCTTGATCGTCTATTAGCTGCTTTAGAAAAACAACCTAATTTTGCCAATTATCGACGCTACAAAGATTTGTGTCAAGCTTGGGAGACAGTTGTTGAACCTCAAGTAACTGCTCAAACTCGGTTACTTTTTGTTCAGAGAAATATCCTCTGGGTCGCCACTTCTAGCGCAGTTTGGGCGCAAACTTTATCCTTACAACGGTATTTTATATTAATAAAACTTAACAATATAGTGAGAACAGAACCGTTAGAAGATATTCGTTTTTCTTCAGTGGGATGGGACAGTTCCCCCAAAAGAGAGCAAAAGTCTTCTGAGGCAGTAGACAATAAAGTACCACAACATCCGAGTTTTATTCCTCCTGTTCCTCCTCTAAGTGATCCCCAGGAGTCTAAGTCTATAATGACACCAGAGATAGCCTTTGGGCGATGGACTCAAGTAATTAAACAGCGATCGCAATTTCTTCCCCTCTGTCCTCAGTGCAATTGCCCTACACCTCCAGGGGAACTAGAACGTTGGTCAAAGTGTTGTCATTGTGCGTCCCAATCTTGGCAGAAAAATGTCTAATGTTATACAATTCTCTAGGAAGTTAAGGCAGCTTAGATTGGAGTTTATCTAGATAAAATTACTGAGATACCTTGCAAGTTTATACCGTTTAACAATATTTTTATCCTTGATCCCCAAGCTGTTATTAGGGAAATCACCTATCTTTAGGGATCATAGTTTAACAAGTTATATAGATGATCGAGACATCCTGTATCCTTTTGTAAAAACAATATTAAAAAATTCTGAAGACTTCTTAATTGAAGAGGAGACTCAAACCTATACAAGAAGCATAACAAGACCCAATAAGGAATTAATAGGGGATATCAGATAATAAATCGTAGGGTCAACCGATAATCCCTTTTTAAATAACTCCCATGAAAACAACTAATTTTCTCGCCTCATCTTGTCGCTATTGTCGTTATTATCAAACTGAAGGACGTAGAGGGGGAATGTGTCAACAATTAGGAGTGCCTGTAAGGGCTGAGTGGAAAGCTTGTACCTTAGCTTCTCGACCATTTACTAATACTTGGGAAAGCTTAGAAAAAGCGGTTAAGTTAGAGAATTCTTTTAGTTTAAAATGTCCTGTTAATCGGGACGTTATTGGAGTAAATTCAGTCCCTAGCTAAGAGATAACATATTTAACCCTTGATCCCACAGGGATTAACTCAAATTAAATTAACAATTTCTTTGCTTCTATAAACCGTTTAGTTAAGCTTTTTTTCTCTCATCTTGCAATTAGAGTTCCTCTTTTAGAACTGTAAATTAAGAATAAATAACCTTTTCTTTGTGAGCATTATAAAAGAGGGATGGGTTTATTCGATTTCTTTGTGAGCATCATAAAAGAGGGACGGGTTTATTCAATTTCTTTGTGAGCATCATAAAAGAGGGACGGGTTTATTCAATTTCTTTGTGAGCATTATAAAAGAGGGACGGGTTTATTCAATTTCTTTGTGAGCATCATAAAAGAGGGGCGGGTTTATTCAATTTCTTTGTGAGCATCATAACTCCTGTAAAAAACCCGCCCCTACAAAAAATCCACATCTACTCACTTGCAGACTTTGAGCGAAATAATAAGTTCGGGAACCCGTACCCTTTTACGAGTTGCCACGTACCCCTTAATTTCGTTAGATTAGCACTCGGAAGGTGAGAGTGCTAATTTAATTAAGACAGCACAGACTTCTAGAAAAGAACCATTAAGAGGATTAATTAATTTATGGCAGCAATCAGTATTAACGTATCTACCGTCAAACCCCTTGGCGATCGCGTATTTGTCAAAGTCAGTGCCTCAGAAGAAAAAACCGCTGGAGGAATTTTACTACCTGACACCGCCAAAGAAAAACCCCAAATTGGAGAAGTAGTTTTCGTGGGGCCTGGTAAACGCAACGATGACGGAACCCGTTCTGCATTAGAAGTCAAAGTAGGCGATAAAGTCCTCTATTCTAAGTATGCTGGCACCGATGTCAAACTAGCTGGCGAAGATTACGTATTGTTATCAGAAAAAGATATCTTAGCAACTGTCGCCTAAGTAGATAAGGATAACTCATTCCCTCAACATTGCATTTATCACCCAAGTTCATTAATCGACTGATTGGAGATATCATATTATGGCTAAAATTATTGTCTACAATGAAGATGCCCGCCGTGCCTTAGAAAGAGGCATGGACATTCTGACTGAAGCTGTGGCCGTGACCCTTGGTCCCAAAGGTCGTAATGTTGTACTAGAGAAAAAATTTGGGGCCCCCCAAATTGTTAACGATGGGATCACCATTGCTAAAGAAATTGAGTTAGAAGATCATATCGAAAATACCGGAGTATCTCTAATTCGTCAAGCTGCTTCTAAAACCAACGATGTGGCCGGAGACGGAACCACTACCGCCACCGTTTTAGCCCATGCTATCGTTAAAGAAGGGTTACGGAACGTCGCCGCAGGAGCTAACCCCATTTCTCTCAAACGAGGCATTGATAAAGCTACTGACTTTTTAGTTTCCAAAATTGCCGAACACGCTAAACCCGTAGAAGATTCCAAAGCGATCGCCCAAGTTGGGTCTATTTCTGCTGGAAACGACGAAGAAGTCGGTAAAATGATTGCCGATGCTATGGATAAAGTGGGCAAAGAAGGTGTAATTTCCTTAGAAGAAGGAAAATCCATGTTCACCGAACTGGAAATTACCGAAGGGATGCGTTTTGATAAAGGGTATATTTCCCCTTATTTTGTCACTGATCCCGAACGCATGGAAGCAATTTTAGACGATCCTTGCATTCTACTCACCGATAAAAAAATCGCCTTAGTTCAAGATTTAGTACCTGTTTTAGAACAAGTTGCTCGTCAAGGCAAATCCTTAGTTATTATTGCAGAAGACATTGAAAAAGAAGCTTTAGCCACCTTAGTTGTCAACCGTCTACGGGGCGTTCTGACTGTTGCTGCGGTTAAAGCACCTGGATTTGGCGATCGCCGTAAACAAATGTTAGAAGATATTGCCATCCTGACTGGTGGTAAAGTCATCAGCGAAGATGCGGGTCTGAAACTGGAAAATACTAAGATAGAAATGCTTGGTAAAGCCCGTCGTATCACCTTAACCAAAGATAATACCACCATTATCGCCGAAGGCAACGAAGCAGCCGTTAAGGGTCGTTGTGAGCAAATTCGTCGTCAAATGGAAGAAACCGAATCTTCTTACGATAAAGAAAAATTGCAAGAACGGTTAGCGAAATTATCCGGTGGTGTGGCTGTCATCAAAGTGGGTGCTGCTACTGAAACCGAAATGAAAGATCGTAAACTGCGTTTAGAAGATGCGATCAATGCTACCAAAGCTGCTGTAGAAGAAGGTATTGTTCCTGGGGGTGGTACTACCTTAGCTCATTTGACTCCTGACTTAGAAACTTGGGCTAAAGATAACCTACTCAATGAAGAATTAACAGGAGCTTTAATTGTTTCGCGTGCTTTAACCGCACCTCTAAAACGTATTGCAGAAAATGCGGGTCAAAACGGAGCGGTTATTGCTGAGCGCGTCAAAGAAAAACCCTTTAACGTAGGTTATGATGCGGCTAATAACGAGTTTACCGATATGTTTGATGCAGGGATCGTTGACCCTGCTAAAGTGACTCGTTCTGCCTTACAAAATGCTGCTTCTATTGCGGGAATGGTCTTAACCACTGAATGTATTGTAGTGGACAAACCTGAGAAAGAAAAACCTTCTGCAGGTGGTGGCGGTGGTGGGGACTTTGACTACTAAGTCTAAGGTTTCCTAAACTGATCAATAGGGTGAGCAATGCTTGCCCTATTTTTTAGGGCTTTGTTTCTGTGCTTTAATTGATTATATATCAATCATTTGGCGTTGCATAGTTGCGGGATGATTTATAATTAAGGAGAAAATTTTATGGCAGCGATCGCGGCTAAAATTAGAAACTTTAAAAATTAGGAAAAAGTTAAATCATCCCGTAATGATGCAACGCTCATAAAATAAAAAGCCGCGCTGAAGACGCGGGGCTTTTACCGAAATTTTCGGTAAACGGGAATAAGCAGGAATGCCCTATCGTGAGTTAGGGAAGCCCCGCACGAAGTTTACGGAGTGCGTGGGAGGATATCACTCTGTCTTTAAGCGGCTGCTTCTTCTTCGACTGTAGCTTCTTCTGATTCTGTTTCAGGGGTAGGGGAGGCAACTTTCTTGAGTTTAATAGTGAGATAGCGAATGACTTCCTCCCCTAAGCGCATCATCCGTTCTAAGGGAGCAATTTGGGTACCATCAGCTTCATAATTCATTTGGACATAGATACCATCCATATATTTGCCAATTTGGTAAGCTAGTCGTCGTTTACCCCAAATCTTAATTTGGATATCTAAGGCTTTATTTTCCCCTAAAAAATCTCGGTATTTGTCTACTTCTTGCTGTACCTGTTCCTCTGATAAATCGGGACGCAGAATATAGATCATTTCGTACTGTTCACTCATGGTATTAATCTCCTTAAGGACAAAAAGGCTTCTAGGACAAGGCCCAGAAGCAAGGATCAAAATCGATTCTTTACTTTTTGGGTTACAAACACTAAATTATAGCATAAGCTGTAGTTTAATGATTTGATTCGGCATTCTAACGGAATTCGATACAATCAGACTAGGACTACATCCCTAAGTTTGGCTAATTCATTTAATTTTCATCACACTGACTGCTCACCGTTATGACGCAACGCTACGTTCGAGTTAAAACCAATCAAGGACAAATCCATTATGGATTACTCAATCTCAACCGCAGTGTATCGGTTTTAGATTTTGCTCCTTGGCAGGGGGGAGAAGCAACGGGGGTCATTTTAAAACCGGAAACCTATAGTTTGTTAGCTCCTTGTTCTCCTTCTAAAATTGTAGCAGTGGGTAGAAATTATCGGGCCCATGCGGCTGAACTAGGTAATACTGTTCCGGCCGAACCTTTATTATTTTTGAAACCTCCTAGTACGGTAATTGCTGATACTCAAGGGATTTATTATCCTCTACAATCTAAACAGGTTGATTATGAGGGAGAATTAGCCCTAATTATCGGTGAAACTACTAAAAATTGTTCTCCCCAAGAAGCTAGAACCAAAATTTGGGGCTATACTATTGCTAATGATGTTACGGCCAGGGATTTACAGCAAAAAGATAATCAGTGGGTCAGGGCCAAAGGATTTGATAGTTTTTGTCCTCTTGGCCCCTGGATTGTGCGAGAATTGAGTGCTGGAGCGCAACTACAAACTTTTATCAATAATGAAGTTCAACCGCGACAGTCTGCCTTAATTCAAGATATGGTTTTTTCGCCTCAAGCGGTTGTCTCCTATATTTCTAATATTATGACCTTATTGCCAGGGGATGTGGTTTTGACGGGAACCCCTGAAGGGGTAGGCCCCCTAATCGTGGGGGATGTTGTTAAGATTGAAATTGAAGGCATTGGTAGCTTAGAAAATCCTGTCTTAGCTATTTTTGACCCGTCTCAATCTATTAGCGAACCTGAGAATAAGCAGCCTCAGAAATCGTAGGAATTTCTGCATAACGTCCTAAGACTGATTGCACCATACAATAGTAACAAGCGGCAATTCCACCAAGAAATACGACGTTAAAGAGGGTTTCTATGAGTAATCCTCCTTGACCTAATGCGGGCATTAAGGTTTCTATGATAATTTGGAATAGGGCTAATAAGATACCGATGAGAATGGTTTGCATGGTATTGTAACGAATAAAATGACTAATTTTTTCGTTACGGACAACGACAAAAAATAAGATTAAAAAGACGATAAAACTGCCCCAATTGCCTAACGGGCCTAGGGTTTGCCCTATTAGTCCATATAGAAAACCTACAGGAAAAGCAGGAATTAGAAAAAATCCAAATACGGGAAACTGACTGACTAAAAATACACTGAAAGAAATCGTATCGAAGATGGCAAAACAATATACTAATGTCCCAAATATACGATCTTTTATATCTGCTGAACCGCGCCAAGTCATGATAGTTTTCTCCTTTTTGTTATCTTTGATGGCTATGTTTCTAATTTACAAGATCTCAGACGATTATGCTTAAGAGTGATTGCCATTCTTCTGTTTTTTCATTCATTGTGATCATGATGCATTCATAACAGGAACTATCAAACAATTAAGGCTTTATTCGCATATATCTAGCACCAGAAGTACAAGTTTCTTGAATTTCAACTGCTTGAAGTCCCTCAAGTCCGGCCCCTTCTAATTTTTCAAAAATCCATTTAGCGATCGCTTCACAAGAAGGGTTTTCGAGTCCTGTACTTTCATTGAGATAATAATGATCCAAAAAATTCTCAATCAGAGGGTCTAAATGTTGCTGAATATCGGCAAAATCCATAATCATTCCCTGTTTAGGCCCCTCAGTAATCAAGCGATCGCCTATCACATAAACCCTTCCCACCCAACTATGGCCATGAAGACGGCGACACTTACCGTCATGATGAAGAAGTTGATGGGCCGCTTCAAAACGAAACTCTTTATATATTAACCATTGATCAGTAGAAAAGCTATTCATAGAAAAATTGTATTTTGTCGTCAAAATGGCTAGGGTATTCTGGTTATAGCAGAATACCCTTCGGCGCGGTCTTCCTGGTACAAGTGGGAAAGGGTAGTAGTAAATATGTAGTGATAAAGGAAATAGTAGATCATCGCGCAGGGATGCAACGCCAAGAATAAGTAGAGACGTTAGCTAAAACGCCTCTACATTTAATCACTAAACAGTAGCCATTACTTCTGCTTCTTTAGCTGCCATAACTTTCATTAAATCTAACATTCGGCAAGAATAACCCCACTCATTGTCATACCAAGAGATAACTTTAAAGAAATTAGAATTTAATTCCATCCCTGCATTAGTATCAAAAATACTTGAATGGCCATCCCCTTGAAAATCCATTGATACCACATCTTCCTCAGTATAGCCCAGAATTCCTTTAAGCTCAGCCAGCGCAGCAGATTTCATCGCCTCACAAATAGCAGCATAGCTGGTCGCTTTTGTGGTTTTGAAGGTAAGATCAACCACAGATACATCAGGAGTAGGAACCCGTAAAGCCATCCCTGTCAATTTGCCTTTTAATTCTGGTATAACTAAAGTAACCGCTTTTGCCGCTCCCGTAGACGCAGGAATGATATTTTGAGCCGCACCTCGTCCCCCACGAAAATCTTTTTTACTGGGGCCATCAACGGTGGGTTGAGTCGCTGTCATGGCGTGTACCGTTGTCATTAACCCTTCTGCTAAGCCAAAATTATCATTGATCACTTTGGCAATGGGAGCTAAACAATTAGTAGTACAACTAGCATTAGAAACAATTTGATCTTTGGCGGGGTCATAGTCAGTATGGTTAACCCCTACAACAAAAGTACGAATTTTGTCAGGCTCTTTAGTAGGTGCAGAAATGAGAACTCGTTTAGCACCCGCTTTTAAGTGTTTAGCCGCACCCTCATAATCGGTAAATAATCCTGTAGACTCTATCACATAATCTACTCCTCGTTCTCCCCAAGGCAGTTCTTCAGGGTTACGAATGGAAAAACAAGGGATAAATTTACCATTGACTACAATACCATCTTCTTTGGCTTCTACTGTCCCTTTAAAACGGCCATGAGTTGAATCATATTTAAGTAAATAAGCAATATTGTCAGGTGCAACCAGATCATTAATACCGATAAATTCAAAATCAGGATTATTAATACCGGCCCTGAATACTAATCTTCCAATACGACCAAAACCGTTAATACCAACTTTCACCGTTGTCATGAGCAAAACTCCTAAATAAAATAAGTAATCTTGAATTTGAAAATGATCAAAAAAAGACCTTTTGCTTCTACAATACTCTATCCCCTAAACTCTAAACTATTGATTGAAGTTTAATTATTAACATCCTATGAATTTTCTCCCTGATTCGCTCTAGTTCCAGAAAAATTTTAGATTGTTATTAGACTATTTTATTGATAGACGAATGATTATATATCAATCAGCAACAAACAAATCATAAAATAATATTAATTTTGAGTTGTACCAATTAGGCAATGTCTCTAGATGTTGATTTTAAGTCCTGATTTGATAGATAGATGAATCTAAATTAACTCCAGGTTAACAATAAGTAAATAGTAAGATAAACATAGGGTTAAATCTTAGGGCTTAATGGTATTCAGCCCCTACAAAGAGACTGAATATGTATAGTGTATAAAATTTTTACCTAATTAATTGCATTATTGACTCTGAGCCATTATATTAAACAATAATAAGTTAACTCAAGATAGGTTTTCTGGTTAACATTTTAAATTTACGGTGTAATTTTGGAGTCTTCATTATGGTAGCAACACCCGATAAAATCCAAATAGAACAAACCCATTTATCCGTCGAAGAATTGCGAAAAATTCATGCTTTTTGGCGCGCTTGTAATTATTTAGCTGTAGGCATGATTTATTTACAAGATAACCCTTTACTTAAAGAACCTCTTACAGAACAACAAGTCAAAAACCGTTTATTAGGTCACTGGGGAACAAGTCCTGGGCTAAGTTTTATCTATATTCACCTCAACAGATTGATCAAAAAATACGATCTTAATACTGTTTATATGGCTGGCCCAGGTCATGGGGCCCCTGGAGTTTTAGGCCCCGTTTATTTAGAGGGAACTTATTCAGAAGTTTATCCCGAAAAGAGTGAAGATGAAGAAGGAATGAAAGCCTTTTTCAAACAGTTTTCTTTCCCTGGTGGTATTGGTAGTCATTGCACTCCAGAAACCCCTGGTTCTATCCATGAAGGTGGCGAACTAGGCTATGTTTTATCTCATGCTTACGGAGCAATTTTAGATAACCCTGATTTGATTGTAGCCGCAGTTGTCGGAGACGGAGAAGCAGAAACCGGGCCCCTTGCTACTGCTTGGCATTCTAACAAATTTATCAATCCTATCCGAGATGGGGCAGTTTTACCCATTTTGCACCTTAATGGTTATAAAATTGCTAATCCCACCATCTTAGCCCGTATTAGTCACGAAGAATTAGAATATCTCTTTAAAGGGTATGGATACAAACCCTATTTTGTCGAAGGTTCCGACCCCGAAATAATGCACCAAAAAATGGCAGCAACCCTGGAAACTGCTATTTTAGAGATTAAGGAAATACAAAAAGAAGCGCGTATCAGTGGCATTGCACAACGTCCCATGTGGCCTATGATTGTGTTACGCTCACCTAAAGGATGGACAGGCCCAGCCTCCGTCGATGGGAAAAAGACTGAAGATTTTTGGCGATCGCACCAAGTCCCCCTATCAGGAATGCACAACAACCCTGGTCACATTAAGATTTTAGAAGATTGGTTAAGAAGTTATAAGCCCGAAGAATTATTTGATGCAACGGGTAAACTATTACCAGAATTAAAAGATTTAGCCCCCACCGGAACCCATCGGATGAGTGCGAACCCCAATGCTAACGGGGGAATATTACGAAAAGATCTCAAAATGCCAGACTTTCGTGACTATGGGGTTACGGTTGATCATCCCGGAAAGGTAGAAGCAGAAAATACCAAACCCTTGGGCAATTTTTTACGGGATATCATGGCAAAAAACATGACAAATTTTCGTGTTTTCGGCCCAGATGAAACCGCTTCAAACCGTCTTAATGCTATCTACGAAGTCAGCAAAAAAGTATGGATGGCTGATATCATTGAAGATGATGCAGACGGCAGCGAACTGACCACCGATGGTCGAGTGATGGAAATGTTAAGTGAACATACTTTGCAAGGATGGTTAGAAGGGTATTTATTAACAGGTCGTCATGGTTTTTTCCACACTTATGAAGCCTTTGCTCATGTGGTAGATTCCATGTTTAACCAACACGCAAAATGGTTAGATATTTGTAAGAATGAAGTACCTTGGCGGGCTTCTGTTTCTTCCTTAAATATTCTACTTTCTTCGACAGTTTGGCGACAAGATCATAACGGATTTTCTCATCAAGATCCTGGATATGTTGACTTAGTTACTAATAAGAGTTCTGAAGTTGTTCGGGTTTATTTTCCTCCTGATGCTAACTGTTTATTATCCGTTGCTAATCATTGTTTAAAAAGTCAAGATTATGTCAATGTAATTGTAGCTGATAAACAGAAACATCTGCAATTTTTAAACATGGAAGATGCCATTAAACACTGTACAAAAGGCATTGGAATTTGGGAATGGGCCGGTAATGATGATTGTGGCACAGAACCCGATCTTGCTGATGTTGTGATGGCTTCTTGTGGGGATGTAGCCACAAAAGAATCTTTAGCTGCTACTGCCATTTTACGGCAAGAATTTCCTCAATTAAAAGTACGTTTTGTCAATGTAGTAGATTTGTTTAAATTACAAGATCATTCAGAACATCCTCATGGGTTATCTGATTGGGATTTTGACAGTTTATTTACCAAAGATAAGCCGATTATATTTAATTTTCATGGCTATCCCTGGTTAATTCATAAATTAACCTATCGTCGCACTAATCATCATAATCTTCATGTACGAGGTTATAAAGAAAAAGGCAATATTAATACGCCTTTAGAGTTAGCCATTAATAATCAAATTGATCGGTTTAATTTAGTTATTGATGTAATTGATCGGGTTCCAAAATTAGGATCAGCCGCCGCTTATGTACGGGAACGCATGAAAAATGCGATTATTGAACACCGTGCTTATGCTTACGAAAATGGCATAGATAAACCAGAAATTAATGACTGGAAATGGCCATTTTAATTATGTAGTAGGATGCGTTCCCAACGCATCTCACTAAATATTAGCCTCTCCCAACATCTTGGTATAAAATGTATAATCAGATAAAATACTCAAGATGGTGGGTTACGACGCGTCTTAAAAGTTATGGGTTTTTCATCAAAATCATAGCCGCGTCTAACCCACCCTACGAATTATAAGCTTTACTTATCACCACAGATACGGGAGAGCCATAATATTATTTAAGGAAGCCAGTTAATTTTTAGTAATTGAATAATGTTAAACCCCAAACACTGTTAATTGTAAAGATATTTATCGAAATAGGAGAGTTATAAGCAATGTCTTTAATAATGAAAACAGGACAGTAAATGTAGAGGACTCCTATGAATAGTATTTCTGAAAAAAATGGGAAGTCCCTTAGCTGGACAACCGTAGTCATGTTGACCCTGGGATTTTGGCTAAGTGCCAGTATCATGCTTGATTTGGTCATAATTCCTGGATTATCCCTATCCGGTATGATGAATCAAGGCGGTTTTGCCAGTGCAGGATATCTCATTTTCGGATTATTTAACCGCATAGAATTAATCTGTGCAGCCATTGTTTTAACGGGATTTTTAGTATTCCGTCGCCATCATACTCTCATCCATCTTCAAGAACGTTGGTCAATTGTTTTAGCCGGTGTTTTACTAGCGATCGCTCTCATATACACTTATATACTAACCCCGCAAATGAGTGGCTTAGGTCTTCAGTTAAACCCCTTTGAAGCGACAAATACCATGCCACCAGCCATGATCACCCTACATTGGAGTTATTGGCTGCTAGAAGGGTTGAAATTTCTTCTGGGGGCAACTTTGCTCAAATGGTGTTATCGAGACTCCTGTTCCATTTAAACGCCAATCAAGAGTATTTTTTCCCCCCGTAAAAAGGGGGGTTTTCATTATTGGAGAAATTTGTTAATATATAATTGAGTGTGTGGACTAAAAATTTAACCTCAAGAAACATTCTAAAAATTAGGTACTTTTGAGAAGTCAATGGTATCATGTGCATCAAACTATCATTAATAGGTGAACAATCATGGCGCAAGCACCTGTATCTCCGGTGGTGCTAGTGGTTCTAGACGGATGGGGTTATTGTCAATCTACAGAAGCTAATGCCATTGCCTTGGCGAAAACTCCTGTAATGGACTGTCTTTGGACTACCTATCCTCGAACACTGATTAAGACTTCCGGTAAAGATGTTGGTCTTCCTCATGGTCAAATGGGGAACTCAGAAGTAGGCCATCTTAACCTTGGTGCGGGCCGTATTGTCCCCCAAGAATTAGTACGGATCTCAGATGCGGTAGAAGATGGATCATTATTGAAAAACCCCGTTTTAGTCAAAATTTGCGAGGAAGTACGTTCTCGCAAGGGTAAACTACACTTAATTGGATTATGTTCTGATGGTGGTGTTCATTCTCACCTCGATCATTTGTTAGGATTACTTGACTTAGCTAAATTACAAGATCTCTCGGATGTTTGTATTCACGTCATTACTGATGGACGAGATACTAGCACCAACGAAGGGATTAATGCTATTGCTAAAATAACTAATCACATCGATAAAATTGGCATCGGGCGTATTAGTACCCTCAGTGGTCGTTATTATGCAATGGATCGCGATCGCCGTTGGGACCGGGTTAAACTAGCTTATGATATCCTAACTCAAGATGGGTTAGAAGATGGACGCACCGCAACCGAGGTGATCGAAGATTTTTATAAGCAAGATAAAACCGATGAATTTATTCCCCCGACTCGCATAGCACCAGGTGCCATAGAATCAGGAGATGGAGTTATTTTCTATAATTTCCGTCCAGATCGGTCTAGACAAATGTGTTATGCCTTGACTATGCCCAATTTTGATGGCTTTGAACGGGAATTAATTCAACCCTTGAGTTTTGTTACCTTTACCCAATACGATCCCAAACTACCTGTTAAGGTAGCATTTGAACCCCAAAATCTCAATAATATTTTGGGGGAAGTGGTGGCCCGTCATGGCTTAAAACAATTCCGTACCGCCGAAACAGAAAAATATCCCCATGTTACCTATTTTTTTAATGGGGGACTCGAAATTGCCTTTGAAGGGGAAGATCGAGAATTGATCCAAAGTCCTATGGTAGCAACTTATGATCAATCTCCAGCCATGTCAGCAGAAGCGGTGACAAATGTAGCTTGTCAAGCTATTGAAAAAGGTATTTATTCTCTGATAGTCATGAACTATGCCAACCCTGATATGGTTGGTCATACGGGGAATATTCAAGCTGCCATCACTGCTATTGAAACTGTTGATAATTGTTTGGGACAATTACTCTCAAGTATTAGTAAAATGGGAGGAACGGTATTAATTACCGCCGATCATGGTAATGCAGAAGTCATGCGCGATGAATTAGGTAATCCTTGGACGGCTCATACCACTAACCCTGTTCCCTTAATTTTAGTCGAAGGAGAACAAAGAAAAATTCCTGGACATGGAGGTTTGGTTGATTTACGAGAGGATGGAAAACTCGCGGATATTGCTCCTACTATCCTCCAAATTCTACAATTACCTCAACCGGAAGAAATGACGGGACGATCTTTAATTAAACCCACAGAGGTAGAAATCAAATTAAATCGTACCCCCATCCGCATTTCTCGTTAAACTATTCTTTTGGTAGATATTTAATTGCTTTATGAACCTTGTACAATTGATTTCAATTATCTGGGCCGTTTCGGCCGCTTTATTAATCGTTGTTGTTCTGTTACATAGTCCCAAAGGAGACGGTATTGGGGGTATTGGTGGACAAGCTCAATTATTTACCTCAGCCAAAAGTGCTGAAAAAACCCTCAACCAAGTAACTTGGGCCCTCAGTGTGGTGTTTATTGGACTGACTATCGTCTTGAGTGCCGGATGGTTAACTCCTAAAGGATAATTCAACAATTCACAATTCATAATTAGATTATAGGGGCAGGTTTTCGTAGGGGCAGGTTTTCGTAGGGGCGGGTTTTTTACAGGAGTTATGATTCTCACAAAAAGACTAAATAAACCCGCCCTTATATAGCGAGGAGTTACGCACTCACCAACCAAAAACAACAATTTTGTGTCATTGCGAGCGATAGCGAAGCAATCTCAAACCCTTATTATGACCTTACAGTGCGTAACTCCTAATAGCTTTCAAGTCCTTTAGGGAACCTACTATAAACATTCTTTATATTGATGAAAACCTACTTTACCCCTCCTACGATATTATGATTTTCCGTCATTTTAATTGTTCCGGGCGGAAATATAGGGAACTATTGTTAATGGGGGGATTGATTATAATAATCGCTTTACTGATACCTTTAACGTCCCTTTCTCAAGTTCAAGCAGATGATTTAACCTCATCCCTTCCCCCCCCAAAAATTCATCCCCTTCCCTCTACCTTAGCTCAATGGCAAAATGACCAAAACACAGAAGACTATTTTGAGCAAGTGACAGAAACCTTGGTGGGATATTTAATTTGGTCAAAATTTCCCATTAACGTCTATCTTGATCGTCCTCCTAATCCTGATGATACCGCAGCTAGTACCCGTCGCTTTGTAGAATGGTCAGAAGCGGTAACAGAGGCCATCGCGCAATGGAATGTTTATTTACCTTTAAAAGAAGTTGAAGGTACTGAATTAGCCGATATTATTATTAAAAGAACTGATCCTCCCTTAGATGGTCAATTTGACCCCAAAACAGGACAATTACAGATTTCTAGAGCGCGAGCCGCCCAAACTCGCTATAATTTTTATATTCAAGATCGGCAACTTTTTCATCGCATGATCATTGAGATTAGTCCGCGAGGGAGTCAGTCATCTATCTTGGTGACAGCCCGTCATGAACTAGGCCATGCTTTAGGAATTTGGGGCCATAGTCCAAAAGAAACTGATGCTCTCTATTTTTCTCAGGTGCGTACTCCTCCTTTAATTTCTGTCAGAGATATTAATACATTAAAAAAAATATATCAGCAATCGACAAGATTGGGATGGATGTTACCTCCTTAAAAAGTTTACAGAAAAGCTAGAATGAGTTAATTTTAATGTAACCATTGATTTGAAACCAGCTAAAAATAATGGAAAGTTCCTGGCGTGGGGACATAAAAATCTATAAGCTAGACTTAATCAGGGATATAGCCCGTCGTCCTCGTCGATAATAGGCGCGTTTTTCGGGGCTTAATTGCATTAATGCCTGGGCTTCAACGGTAAATAAATCACAAGAGTCAACCCAATCTTTTCCATGAAGACCGATATAAAAGTTACTGTGTCTCCGTCGCATTTTCTTGTTTTTTCTGACTCTCCCCACATATTTTGCCAATCCTTTCTCTTTAATAATTTTTCCAGAAAATGTTGCCATTGAATAAGCTAGAGTAATCAATATAATTAAGGAAGTAAGGCGATGTCCTGTTAATTTCGTTCTTTCTAAATCATAACCACCTTTCTTAAAATCCCGAAACATTTCCTCAATACAAAATCTCTTTTTATAAGCGTCAATCGTCTCATCAATACTGGTTAAATTTGTGATAATAAACCAAGCTTCTTTTGTCTCTATTCCTCTATACTTCTTTTTCCATTTCGCCACTATATTACTGCCTATAAATCCTTTTGTTTTCGTAACTTTAACTCCTTGATAAAATAAAGACATTCCTGAAGATAATCCTAAATCTTTTAGTCGCGTCCACATTTCCTTTTCTACTTCAATATAGTTGCTTTTCTTCAATCTGAGTGCATAATAAACTCTTTTTTGTCCATGTAACCATTTTGCTAGTTCAACTGAGCAGAATTCTCTATCCCCTAAGACAACTATTTTATATTCTTTTAGAAAGAGTAATATTCGGGCTAATATACTTTTCTGTGTGTCAAAGTTACTATTACCGATGTGATCTAGCAACTCAAAATATAAGGGAATTCCTCTATTATCAATTACCAGACTTACCATCAAAATATTAATCAACCCCCATTGGGTTCTATCTATGGCAATATGTAAGACATCTCCTGTACTAAATGATTGCTTTAACCACTGTTTTATGATAGGTATCCATACTCCTTCAATTGTCAAACAAGGAATCTCGAAAAACCGTTTTAACTTTTTTCTCTTACTTTCAAATAAAATGGGACTGGGAAAATAACTAGCTAACTCATAAAACCTAATTTTCCTATATACTTGCACTAATTCTATCATGATTAACAGTATTAAATATTCCGATTTTTTCAGATACTTTGTTAAATGGTTGTTATAAATTTCTGGTAACATTTTGGGTTTAGACGGCGATCGCTAAAAAAAGAACATTTTCTTTTTACCATGTTTTGCTCTTTTCGTCATCTGGTAAGGCTTTCAGGGTTTCATGTCCCCACGCCAGAATGACTATAATTACCCAATTTTTTCATGGAAGACCTGAAAACACGCTTAATCAAAGATATGGCTGAGGTAGAATGGCAAGACTTAATTCCTCATGCTAAACGAGATGCTATTATTATCGTCAATGAAAATTTAGACTTATTAGAAGTAGGATTAGCGATCGCTCAAGATCAAGTCAATTCAGTGCAACATTGGATGGCAGAGGAGTTGATTGGTAAACCCTCTGTTGAACAGTTAAACACCTGGAATATTGAACCCTCAAAATTATTTAAAAGTTTAATTTTACAACCGTTTATCTTAGTTCAGTCAACTATTACCTAAGTGTAGGGGTCAACGGCCGTTGACCCCTATTTGTTAAAATAATTATCAGTCATATAATGAGAGATTTAGACTCAAGGATTTAACTGATAACTGTTGACTGATAACTGTTCACTGTTAAAGGACTTGGGCCCGTAACCAAGCGACCGGAAGATAGAGCATCTTTTTCGGAGTTGGAACAAAAGCCCGCGTTGTAAAAACATCATAGCCATTAGCTTCGATGACATCCAAAATTCCCTGATAAAGCATCAAAGCTGCCCAAACTGGCCAGCGAGAATCTCTGTTCAAACCTCGGATGCCTTTTTCAGACTCTTGATAATAGTGGCGGGCCCGTTGAATCTCAAAAGCCATTAAATTACGCCAACGATCATCAATCACTCCATTGAATAAATCATCTTCAGTGTAATTAAACCGCTCTAAATCTTCTAAAGGTAGATAAATACGCCCTCTTTGAGCGTCTTCTCCCACATCCCGCAGAATATTAGTTAATTGATTAGCAATGCCCAAGGCGATCGCTTCTTCTTTAGGGAGATATTTTTCTTGATGTTGTTCCCAGGCAGCCCCATAATGATTCCCTTCAATGCCTAATACTGAGCTTGACATCAACCCCACTGTTCCCGCCACACGGTAACAATATAGTTTTAGTTCTTCAAAGGTTTCATAACGACTGCGATATAAATCCATCTCTTGTCCAGCGATCATATCCCGAAAGGGAGTAATCTCAATGGGAAAACGTTCCAGAGTATCCACTAAGGCCACATCCTCATCATCGATGGGATGACCCGAAAATAGGGATTCTAGATGTTCTTCCCAGAGTTTTAGGGTTTCTGGTGTAGTTAACTGGGCTTGAGGCCCGTCAACTAATTCATCAGTACGCCGACACCAAACGTAAATAGCCCATATTGCTTGACGCTTTTCGGGGGGCATTAACAGGGTTCCCAGATAAAAGGTTTTGGAATATTTCTGGGTAATTTGGCGACACAATTCGTAGGCCTCATCGAGAGGGGCCAGAGATTTTTGGGGTTGGGTTGGTTTAGGCAGTTGCAGCATTCAGCACAGGCAGAATGATTGTCTATAGTATGGAACTTGACCGAATCATTGAGGGGTTAACCATTTAGCATTGTCCCATTCAATGAGGCCTTAGTCATTATTTCCCAAAAATAAGTTTTTAGGAAGAGGGGATGATTATGTCTCATCCTAAACTAAAGAGGCTTGTTTTTGGCTTTTTTGGTGAGAAAAAGTCGAGTTAGCCGGATAATCTTGAGCAATGGTTTGTGCCGCCAATTTTCCTGAGAGTACAGCCCCTTCCATACTTCCTAAATATTTTTGCATGGTATAGTCACCCGCTAAATAAAAGTTAGCAATGGAGGTTTTTTGGGAAGGGCGACAAGCTTGTCGTCCTGGGGTTGCCTTATAAACGGAACGAGGGGTTTTAACCACGTGAGATTTTAGCAATTTAGCTTGATTTTCCCCATTAAAGTGTTGAGGAAAGAGTTTTTCTAATTCTGCCAGGGTCGCAGCAATAATGGCTTCATCAGATTGATTTATCCAATCATGAGCAGGAGCCAAGACTAACTCTAACATGGAGCGATCTCGGTTAGCGTATTCTTTACAAGTGTTACTCATGTCCGCATAGACACTAAGTAAGTCTGAACGAGAAAATAACAAATGATCAATATCGGTTAATTTACGATCAAACCACAGATGAAGGTTAATGACGGGAACCCCTTCTAACCCTTCTAATTGTTTAAATTCTGGCAGTTGTCGCCAGGATTGGGGTAACATGACCTTTAATGGGTCAACGGGCATAGCAGATAGATATAAATCTGCTTCTAATACCTCATCTGGTGCGCCATCAAGCCCTCTTAAAAGAAAGGCTTTAACGGTATTATCTTCATTGAGTAATATTTCTTTTAAGGGCGCATTTAGTCTGACTTGACCCTCTCGTTCGCTAATGTAATCTACTAAAGGTTGGCATAGTCTTTCTGTGGGAGAACCATCTAAAAAGGCCATTTTTGAGCCGTTTTTCTCTTGTAAGAAGCGGTTCAGGGCAGTTAATAAAATGGTGGCTGAGATTTCTGAGGGGTTAATAAAGTTTAAGGCCTTGGACATGGCGATAAAGACTTCTTTTTCGACTCTAGCCGGAATATTTTGTTTTTTTAGCCATTCTGACCAAGAATAACGATCCATTTCTTCGACATAGCTTTGTCCACGCACGATAGCTGGAATTAACCCTAGTCCAAATTTAATTTTTTCTTCCCATGTTAACATATCGTTATTGCGCAAAATTGCCACAATACCGTTGACAGGGGCGGGAATATCTGGAAAATTAAAGCGAGAATAGGTTCCAGGGGTTTCGGGTTGGTTGAAGATCATGGAATGTTCTTTCCACTGTAAACGGTCTTCAATGCCCAATTCCTTGAATAATTGCAGCATATTGGGATATGCTCCAAAAAAGATATGTAGTCCGGTTTCGTACCAGTCTCCGTCTTTGTCTTTCCAGGCAGCTATTTTACCGCCTAATACATCCCTACGTTCTAAAACAATGGGGGTGTGTCCCGCATCAACTAGATATTTGGCACAAGAAAGGCCCGCTAAACCTGCTCCGGCGATCGCAACTCGCATCTATAGTAATCTCTATAAGGGTTTGTGTGTGTTACTCATTATACGTTACATTTCGTTACATTTTTTATTGTGTTGACAGAGTTTAGTTTTTAAGGGGTAAATACTAAAGACTAAAAAATTAGCTAAAATTACTTAAACTTACCTATTTTAATAGCTAAATGGCTAAAATAAGTAGATTTTAACCAAGATAGAGAAATAGCTTTCAGGTAAATACTAAAGACTAAAAACTGGCTCTCCCGTACCTGTGGTGATAAGTAAAGCTTATAATTCGTAGGGTGGGTTAGACGCGGCTATGATTTTGATGAAAAACTAATAAGTTTTAAGGCGCGTCGTAACCCACCATATAAAGTATTGTAGCTGATTATACATTTTATACCAAGATGTCGGGAGAGCCGATTAGTTGAGGTAGTTCACGAATAAACTTCCAGATGTAGGACATAATGCCCAAGTTGTACTCGGCCTGTCCATAATTCGTATTCTACCCGTAAGTACTCAGGGAAGACCTCTCCGTGTAACTCAATACTGCGAGTGTAGTTTCGTAGGCGAAACGCATCCGTGAGTTCTCCTCCCTCATTATTTAACCAATAACGACTGACCCCATAAATACCTGTTTCCCAAAAATGTCGATAAGCAAATTTTCCATTGCCTTGTAAAGTCATAATGACACGAGACGGAGAAATTTCTAACCACAATAATTGTTTAGCCGTCTCTACTGATGAGCTAAACTCTCCGGTTGCTGTTCCTTCTGTATCGGGTTGGTTCAACAGCAGATGAAAACGAAGATGATCTTTTTGATATAGGGTTCCGGCCGTTTCAATGGTGGATAAAATTGGCAGGTCCGTAGACATCAGGGACAAAGACACAGGACAAGAGTGATGGGTACGCATTAGGACTAACTGTTAAGAGAGGCATACTTATAAGATATCGTTGTAAGGGAACAATTCACAACGCTCTTTTTGGTGAATTTTTCACAAAACATGAATTAGGGGCTTGCCAAATTACACAGGTTGTTGCTATGATTAATAATCGTGATGAGCAATCCTCAGTAGCTCAGTGGTAGAGCGGTCGGCTGTTAACCGATTGGTCGTAGGTTCGAATCCTACCTGGGGAGTTTGATTTTTTAGGAATTAATGTGGTGATCCCACTTTCTATCTTCTTTTAATAGATAGACAACTAATAAAAGTTGCCAATCTAATGTTAAACCAATTAAGCGATCGCGGATAACCTGCTGCATTCCATACTGCATCAAATATAGGTTTTATTCCGACTGAATAAACTTTTTTATAAATGATCAAAGGCAAACAATAACATTTCTTCTGCTTGCTGTATGATTTGATTAGCTTCATCACAACTAATTTCAATATCGAGATTATAGTCTGCCCCTTTTCTGAGTTTTTCTGCTTCAATTAGATAGCGATGATACTTTTTAGGAACTCGTTCATTCTTAGCAAAATATTGTCCAAATGCAGAAATAATTGCTGAATGTTTTCCGTAAGATAAATTTTCTCCTTCTAAGAAAGCAGAAGCAACATAAAACATAGTATAATAAGCTCTCGATACGGCAAACTCAGGATAACCTGTCTCATTAATTTATCTAGCAACGGCTAAACTTTTTTGTGCCTTCTCTAAAAATTTAAGCTGAATTTTATTCATAAGATTATTCCTTCTTTATGAATATTTCGATAAAAAGCACTATTTTCTGTTTGCCATTGTTCAGATGTGGTAAAACAACAACTAATTAATTGATTGTATTCTAAGGATAATTCACTAATAAATTCACTGATTCTTTGAACTTCTTGATAATAACGAAATGGGTGTTTTAAAATAATTAGAATATCAATATCTGATTCAGCAGTAGCATTCCCTCTAGCTTGAGAACCAAAAAGAATGACTTGATCTAGTTCATCTTGATAGATGGTTTTTAAATACTTCTCTATTGATTTTAAAATTGAGTTTAACTGATTGTTCATTGATTTAATAAAATCCGTTCTTAAGCTTAGTTAAAATTGTTTAATATCAGCGATTGCAGCAGAAATTATGTCATCAGTGACACCATGTTTTCGTAAACTTTCAATTAAACTTGATAAAGCATTATTTTCTAATTTTTCCCAATCAACTCTTAACCCTTGACCAATATACGCACGAATTAAAGCTTGATAATTAGAAAATCCCAATTTAGGGGCAATTTCTTGTAAATCTTTTAAAACATCTTCTGGTATTTGTAAATTAATCGTAACCGTTGGTCTATCTTGATGTAAACGTTGTTTGAGTTTATCGAGTTTCATACTGTTTTCTTTCTGACGAAGTTGTAGAACGAGCAGAGATTATTCTTATTGTATCTTCTTTTAATAGATAGACAACTAATAAAAGTTGCCAATCTAAGGTTAAACCAATTAAGCGATCGCGTTCTTCTCCTTCTACATAATCACTATCTAATGGTAATAAAAAAGGATCAAAGAAAGTTTCACAAGCTTTTTCAAAGGAAATATTATGTTTGCGAAAATTCGAGACTGCTTTTTCCTTATTCCATTCAAAAGTAATACCATTATAAGTAAAAATAATATTCATTTTTCGATTCTTGCCACTTTTATAGTATCATTTATTCCTTCAACTTGTTCAATAGCAGAAATGACAGCTTCTCTAAAAGAAGTTGCTTCCCGATCAAATTCAAGATAGGGAATTAAATCACGAAAGCATAGGGTAGCATCATCACACCCTGCTTCAAAAATAGCATCTGCTAAAGCATCTAATTCTTCTGATATTTGACTAATACCTGACAATACTAAGGTGAAATTATATGTCATCATTTTCGTTGTTAAATATTTTTTCTACTGCTTCAATTTTAGAAGGAATTTTAGCCCGTCGAAGTACATCACCAAAATGGCTGGTAATACCCACATCACCCATTAAGATAATACCTTCAGAGTGAGGATTAATTGTAGATATTAAATGCCGAAGTTCCTCAAGTCCTTGTTTGACATCAAATTTGTAGTAGTAAGAAACACTCCCAGGATAGATAGTATTACCATAACTTTTCGTGGAACCTTGATGTAATTGAACAACCCAAATTTTTTGAGAGTCAGCTACCCATTCCATTCTAACAGCACCTAATTGTTCAACGACTTGTTTATAAATATTTTTTACTGAGTTGAGGATATCATCAGGAAGTTCCATAGAATGCTTTTGTCCTATCATAAAATCTTCACCATATCCCTGTATTCCTTCAATAATTATTTCTTCATTTTTCCCAACAATTAATGCCCCGGAATAAGCCGCTTCGATGCCTATTTGTGAGAGGATAGAAGCGATTGCATTATCATCGGGATCTTCTGTTTTCATCAGTTCAAAAGGATCACACCATCCTCGCTTAGTAGTGAACTTTCCTGGCATTTGAACCATCGGAGAGGTACGAATCCAAGTCTCAGTACATCCTGTAGATTGACCAAAGCTAAAAGGTGCTATTTTTCGGCTAATAACTGTTGTATAAGGAACAGGTAAATTAAGCAAATAAGCAATTAATAATCCATAAGTTTTGTCGCCAATAAATTGACTAAAACGGTTTGGCCAATTAATGTTAGCGTTAGCATGACTAATTCCTATATCTTCTAATTCCCAGATAATTGTATGATCGTGAAGAAAACCACGACGCAAAGGGTGAATACTAAATTCAACACGAGTTTGGGGAGAATAGTCTAAAGCTGGTAAGAAACCATAAACTATTTTAAGTAAATTTAATCCAATTTCGCGTGGTAAAGATGCTGTTCCAGGTTTTTCGACACAACGGGGAGTATCACCAGGGGCAAATTCAATCACATCTCCAAGAATAACTCCTGAAACTCCTCCATCATTTATGTCAATGGTTTCATTAACAATAGTATAGAGTCCTTCAGATGATAAACGTTGCAGAGATTCTTCAATTTGATTTATGTCTTTAAGTCCATAAAAAAATTCCCGACTTTTTGGATCTTTTGGGTCAAAACTTCGTATATTAACCGAGTTTTCAACAGACTGATTCAGCACTGCGCTAATAGCTTCATTAATTGAAGTAAATTTATCGTTAGTTTCGTAGCCATAAATTCTAGAATAACGTTGTGTCAATGTAGGATCATAACTCACAAATTGAGCCACATTTGCTTTATCAGCTAAGTCATTTAATATTGTGTCTTTAAAGTGCATTTTCTTGATACTCCTTATTAGTTGTTGAAATTAATTGTTTATAATTTCTCTAAATCTTGTAAAACTTGTTCGATAAATTCTGTATTTCCTTCTCTCTTTTTTAGTCTTGGAATAGCTTTGTTAATTAGATTAACACCTGTTTTTAAATTTAGTGGTTGTTGCGTTTCACTAAAGGTAGGAATTCCTTTTTTTTGAGCAACCCAAAATTCATATACACATCCATTACTATACTGCCAATCATTAATAAAAAAAGCTGTCGTTATATAGTATTCGATCACTTGCTGCCAAAAAAAACGCCAGTCTTGTTGTGTCCAACCTGGAATATGAGGAAGTGCAGTAGGATCTACAACAATTTTACCTGTTTTATGACGCAAATTTTGAATAATAACCTGTGCGTGTTGACGATTAGGTGTAATGACTTCTTGATGATGTAATATACGATAGTTTTCGTCTGCACTATCAATGTCTACAAATTTCTTTCCAATACTTTCTAACCAGTCAATGTATCGTTTACCTGATGTGACAGGAGAACTACAATAAAAGACTTCATCGGTGTCTAAAACACTTTTATAGACTTCTACCATCATTGTTATATTAAAATGGTTAGTTGTCTGGTTTTGAGAATTCTCAAAATTGGCGCGATGATTAGTTGTTTGGTTGCTAATCATGGGTTTAGAAGATAGTAATTTAAGAAGTTGATACATTATGTAACTGTATTATTGTATATCTATTTTTATCTTATTTAAGATTTATTGTTTGGATAAAAACATACTAAGTATTTGTCTATTCCTTTAATTTTTGCTGACATAAATCAAATTTATCTTTAATATAAACAACTGTGAATATCGGAATAAATATTATAAAAAATTGTAGAAATAGTAAATCATTTATTTCATTTTCTTGAACCATAATAACTAAAGAAAAGATATCAACAATTGTTATAAAAACACCGAAGAATAAAACTGATTGTCTTACAGACCAGGGAGGAAGTACAGCTTTAAATTTTGAATAATGTTCTAGTCTCCAGCTAAAATTTTCGTGATATTTTTCATATTCTTGGTTCATTTTTATTTCAAGATTTTTGAGATGCTCTAAGTTGTTTTTTCCATATTGATCCATTGGAATATAAGTTGCAAAAAACCAAAAAACAAGAGGAAATAGTGCAATAAATAGAATTAATTCAAAGGGAAATTTATCATTTTCATTTACTTTTGAACCAAACGTAAAAATACCAGCCGCTAATAAGGCCATGTACTGAAAGATTTGCCAAATAGCTTTATATACATTCTCATAACGTTGTGCAGCTTGTTCATACTCTAATTTAAACAAATTAAAAGTACGTTCCCATTCTTTGTCATCTGGATGATTAATGGGATCTTGAGGTGACTCATCTTCACTCGTTTGATTAAAATCTGGTTCCACATTATTTTGCAATTTTAAGTATGTTGTTGTTTGTAATCTGATAAAGACGAATATATTCTCTACTTTTGTTGATTCTTCGAGCAATTTCTGATGCTGTTACTAAATCATCTGCTTCAATTCTTTCTACTTTAATTACATCATTAATTGTTTCTACTTGATGAATAGCAGAAATGACAGCTTCTCTAAAGGAAGTTGCTTCTTGATCAAATTCGAGATAGGGAATTAAATCACGAAAGCATAAAGTAGCATCATCACAACCTGCTTGAAAAACAGCATCTATTGCAGCATCTAAGTCTTCTGATACTTGGTTAATACCTGACAATACCAATGTAAAGTTATAGGTCATTATGGGTACTTTTTTTTAGAGAATATTAGCTAAACGAAGATTAGCAATGACAGGAAGGGTTAATTCTTTATCTTCTTTTATTCGTTGGGAAAAAAATAAGATTTCTAAGTTTTCAATTTCTTCAGTCTGTGGGTTGAGACGAATAATAATATCATCTCCTAATTCTTCTGATTCTTGTTCAGGATAGGGTTGACATTTATTAATATAAAGTATGTCACCTATAGGATCGTATTTAAAGATTAGGTTTTCTGCCATTCAATGGTTCCTCCTGTTAATTTACGGGCAATATATGCTGTTATGATCCAGTGTCTTAAACTAGGATTAGTATCAGTAATAACCACGACTACAATATATTTACCATTACGAATATTATCAAACCAACGAGTAAATAACAAAGCATTTTCTAAACGAGAACTACGACGAATTTGATCTGGTTTAGCTAATGTTTCACTAATAACAGATTGATAAATTAATGATAATTCTGGATGAGTTTCAAGAATATGTTGTAGACGTTCTTGTGTTAGTTCAATATTGCCTCCTAAGTAAGAACAGTAAAAATTTAACATAAATCCAATATAACACTGTTAATTGCTTAAATTATATCATTTATTTCCTAACCAATTTCCTTATTAAGCGATCGCGGATATCCTGCGGCATTCCATACTGTATCAAATATGGGTTTTTTCCGAATTGCTGATCCTTTCAATTAAATGAAAGGTTTCTAGGTTTGCTTCTTTCCACTTGTCTTGGGCGAGGAGATCCCGAAGTCTTGTGTAATTCGCCTTAGATGTAATTAAGGGGATTTCCGTTTGAGGAGAAGGGGTTGACTTCGTAGTCAATCCAGATATTGGTGAAGATCCCGTATTTGGCTGAGGGTTTCTTGCTTCAGTCAGATAAAACACAATAACCCCCACAATAACCCCAGATATGATCGTTCCTATACTTCTAGCGAACCATTTTCCAAAGCCACCATTGTCGTTGCTCATTTCTAGTTTTCCACCTTCCCAATTATTGCTCTTTCTAAATCTTTGTAGTGAATCGCCTCTATCGACGCTTTTTCTTGTACTTGTTCAACCTTAATTAACTTAATTTGAGACTCAGTGACTTCTACGGTATCTTGAGCCATTAAACCCTCTACACTGTAGCCATCTTCTTCTTGAGACATAGGATAATGTTCAACTATTACCCCGACGCTACCTTTTTTGAGATTAAACTTAGGAATATCTTCAGTTAATTGGACTTGAGAAAATAGAGGAAATGTCATTTTTTATCTCTCCTATGTAGGAAATAAAGTAACAAATGTAGTAGTTTGTTCAGTGACTATCCAAATTGTTTTTATCTTTAAGACTGTTCCATTAGGACAATTTAATGACCCAATAATCTGATATTTTTGCCCATATTTTGTTTTTAAGGTTGCTTGTGCTTCTAACGTTAAAATTTGTTCTCGTAAATCCCTTTCTAATTGTTGCCAGTTATCTAAAGTATAACCTCCCAGAGCTAAATATTGAGATTTATCATCCTTCGGCAAAGGAATTAATAGATAATTGGTTAGTTTATTAGGAGAAATTATCGCATTTTGACTCAAATACATTTAACTAAAATCTAAAAATAAACTCAAGAAACTCACCTCACCATCAAACGATAAAACTACCATTCAAAATTATTATACACATGCTCTACACACCCTCAGTATTCATCCCATTCAAATTCTTGTTCCATTCTTACTTTATATTACCGAGAATAGTTTAAGGTGGGCATTGCCCACCCTACTAATGTTAGGAAATTTAGTTTTGAGCAATAATTTCCTCATCAGAAGGCTGATAATAATCTGATGATTTACGAATAACCATACTTAATATTAACCATTAGTTAAATTTTCTTGTTCTAAATGTTTAGTAATAACTTGATCAATTTCTTGAGGAGAAAGTGAGTTAGAATAGACTTTAGTAGATGGATGAGACTTTAAATGATCTACATAAATATAAAATGCTTCTTTGTCATCTTGATGACTAATTACATATTGACGTAACTCATCTTTACTCATTTTATTAAAATCTGGTTTCATGTTAAAAACTCCCAGTATCCATTACGACTAATTAATATTTGGATATCATTACCTGCCAAAATAAACAACTTACCGTCTCTTTCATCAAGACGTACTAAATAAATTGGCTGATAAGTATTGGTTAATGATTCACATAGGTAAATACATTTTAGTCCTTGTTCATTAGTGGGTAAAATTTATATTACCTCCAATAGATCACAGTATATTTATTTTAGATCAAAAAGGTGGGCAATGCCATTAAAAGCCAAAAAACGTTTTGATAATATCAATATAAGGCAGCAATTTCTTGATTTGTTCAGCATTTTCATTGAGATTTTTTAGCATTACTGGAATTGTTTTTAAATATCTCCATGCGCTTTTTGCTTGTCCTTTCATTTGTTCATCTTCGGGATTTTGACTAGCTTGTTTGAGATGTTTTATTTTCTCTAATGCTTCATCTTTTACTTCAGACTCTAAACTTGTTTCATTGTTAATCAATTCTTCTAATTTTCCTAACTCTATTAAAATTTTATCAATAGTTAATTTTTGAGAGGTTACATTATTAGAATCTTGATTAATTGTAGCTTTTGATTCTTGATTTATCTTAAACTTATTACCATTCCCATTAACGTTTACATTTTGATTTTGATTATTTGTATTCATGATGTTTCCTCATTAGATCTGTTGTTAATAGTATCGTTTAATTTTTTTGATCTATCTCATTCTCATTGCCATTAACGTTTACATTTTCATTGGTATTGGTATTAACAATATTAATAATGATTTGATGAAATGGATTGAATTTAGATGGAACCTTGTTGTTGAGGTTCCTCAAAAGCTCAAGGATCTTTTTTTTGAATATGGTTACTACTCCTATTATTACTAATATAAATATTAAAAATAATATAATATTATTTTTAATAAAATCTACAATATTGTATCCTACCAATTGCCGATCCAACTCTTTATTTTTATCATTTATCCATTTTATACCTGTTTCATTAATCCAATCATTGACTATCCGAGCAAGAATTATATTTCGAGTATCTATATTTCGATAATATTCATCTGATTCTTTAGGAATTCGTTGCTCGTAGATTACAAGACCTAAATCTTGAATCTCTCCTTTTAAAGAACTATATTTATATTTTTCCCTTATCTTTGAAAACCTAGATAATATTCCTTTTAAAATAATATCATCAGACGAATAAGCAACTATATTAACCTTTTTTGTAATTCCTATTTTATCTGCTTCTTTCTCTTCTTCCTGACAATCTTTTGCTTCAGCAGAACCTTCTTCTAAAAGAAGGTATAATTTCTCTCGGCTTTCTACAAAGCATATATTATTATATTTAAATTTGTTCTTAAGCTTTTTCTTAAGAAATTCAGCCTGAGTTGTTTTATCTATTACAGCAATTGCATTGTCTTCACCAATATCTATATCCTCATTATTATCTAGTATGTCTTTAAATTGTTTACTTAAAGTATCATAGTTTTGTTTTATTATTATATATTTAGATGGAGTTTTGAAATAAGAAATTGAAAAGAAATGACCCATATAATGACCTGCTAAATTCCTAATTCTATCGTTGGTTATTGACATTGAACCACAATTAATGTCTAATTGAATATTTTTGTTGCTATACTTAATTGTCTGTTGTATGAAACGGTGTTTATACGGAACTTTAATTAGATCAAATGTATAGTCGTTTTCTTTTATGTATTCTTGTGTCTTAAGATAGTTTAATAGCTCGGAACAAAAGGTATCCTTGTTTAATCCTTCAAGCGTTGCACTAATAGGATAAGCGTCTTCTGCAAAACCAAAATTAATAGTTTTCTGTAAGTCTACAGGATTATTTTGAGCAATAGTCAACTTAGGAATAGTTAACTGAATAATAGCTGATGCTTGAAGCAATACAAATAACTTTCCCCACTGTTTGACTGACTTGAATGACATCAATTTTGCAACTCCATGATTGTCTAATTTAGATAGATAAGTGGGTTAAGGAACAACAAATATGGGTAGACTTAGTATTTTTTTGGCTCATTATAGCATACTTTTTCTAAATTAGGGGAAAAAGGTGGGCAATGCCCACCCTACTAAATGTTAGGAAAGGTAGTCTTGCAATGCTTTAACTTCTAAGGGTTGAGTCTGCAAAGATCGAATCGCTGCCACTGTTGCTTTTGCCCCTGCTATAGTGGTAATAATGGGCAATTTGTAATCTAAAGCAGTGCGTCGAATCATACGACCATCTACTTGTGATTCTTCTCCACTTGGCGTATTAATAATAAATTGAATCTGTTTATTTTTGATCCAATCTATCACATGGGGACGACCTTCATGCAGTTTTAATACTACTTCAATGTCATCTATGCCATTCTCCTCTAAGACCTTTTGTGTCCCAGAAGTTGCCACCACTTTAAACCCTAAAGATATGAGATCTTTAACCACAGGAACCGTTAATATTTTATCCCGATCGCTCATTGAAACAAAGACAGTTCCGGTGGTAGCTAAATCAACTCCTGCGCCTATTTCTGCCTTAGCAAATGCTTTACCGAAATCATTATCTATCCCCATTACTTCACCTGTAGACCGCATTTCTGGCCCTAATAAAGTATCTGCACCTGGGAACTTTTGGAAGGGTAAAACAGCCTCTTTAACGGAAATATGACGGGGTATTAATTCCTCTGTTACCCCTAACTCTTCTAAGGTTTTTCCTGACATCACCAAAGAAGCAATTTTAGCTAAAGGTCGTCCAGTTGCTTTAGAAACAAAAGGAACAGTACGAGATGCGCGGGGGTTTGCTTCTAAGATGTAAACTTGTTCCCCTTGTACCGCATATTGAATATTCATTAAACCCACTACTTTTAAACTCTTGGCCAAAGCAGTTGTCCAAGTGCGAATGGTGTCCACAACACTAGGAGAAAGGGTGATATAAGGGAGAGAACAGGCCGAGTCACCCGAATGTACCCCTGCTTGTTCAATATGTTCCATAATGCCACCAATAACCACTTTTCCGGTAGCGTCACATAATGCGTCTACATCCACCTCGATCGCATTTTCTAGGAACTTATCAATTAAGATGGGATGATCAGGTTCTACCAGTACCGCATAAGTCATGTACCGTTCTAACTCCTCATCAGAATAGACTATTTCCATGGCCCGTCCCCCTAATACATAAGAAGGCCGAACCACCACCGGATATCCAATACGAGAAGCAACTACGACAGACTCCTCATAACTGCGAGAAATACCGTTCGCGGGTTGTTTAATGTTGAGATCATGTAAAATCTTCTCAAACCGTTCCCGATCTTCCGCAGTATCGATAGAATCAGGAGAAGTACCCCAAATTTTAGTCTGTACCGGACATTCGGTACTGTCCAGATATTTTTGCAAAGGAACCGCTAATTTTAAAGGTGTTTGACCTCCAAACTGCACAATAACTCCCACAGGGTTCTCAGTTTCAATGATGTTTAAGACATCTTCTTTGGTCAAGGGTTCAAAATATAAGCGATCGCTGGTATCGTAGTCCGTAGAAACGGTTTCCGGGTTAGAGTTAACCATGATGGTTTCAAACCCTGCATCACTCAAAGAAAAGGCCGCATGACAACAACAATAGTCAAATTCTATCCCTTGACCAATACGGTTTGGCCCTCCTCCTAAAATCATCACTTTGGGTTTATCGACAGGAGTGACTTCCGTTTCGCTTGGTTCGTAGGTAGAGTAGAAATAAGGGGTAAAAGCTTCAAATTCAGCAGCGCAAGTATCCACTACCTTATACACTGGAATAATGCCTAAACTTTTACGATGGGCCCGTACTTCATCTTCCGTCGTTTTAGTTGCAAAAGCAATTTGGCGATCGCTAAAACCCTTTTGTTTAAATAACCGCATTTGTGCAGTAGTTATCTTGTTAAGAGGGTTTTGTTTGATAACCTTTTCTGTTTCAATGAGGTCTTGTAATTTATCCAAAAACCAGATATCAATAGCTGTTAATTCGTAAATTTCCTCAACTGTCATGCCTAATTTCATGGCATGATAAATACTATAAACTCTTTCAGGATTAGGACTGCGTAAACTGGCCCGAACTTGAGATAAAGAAGGTAAGGTTTCTTTCTTGTCGCAACCAAAACCATAACGACCCGTTTCTAAAGATCTTAACGCTTTTTGGAAAGATTCTTGAAAGGTTCGACCAATGGCCATTGCTTCCCCTACCGACTTCATCTGGGTAGTTAAAACGGGTTGAGAACCAGGGAACTTTTCAAAGGCAAACCGAGGAATTTTTGTCACTACATAATCAATAGTCGGTTCAAAAGATGCGGGGGTTTGCTTAGTAATATCATTATTGATCTCATTGAGAGTGTAACCTACTGCCAATTTAGCCGCAATTTTAGCAATAGGAAACCCTGTCGCTTTAGAAGCTAACGCAGAAGAACGAGAGACACGGGGGTTCATTTCAATAACGATGACATCCCCATTAACAGGGTTAACAGAGAATTGAATGTTAGAACCTCCCGTTTCTACCCCTATTTCCCGGATAATAGCTTGAGAATAGTCTCTTAGACGCTGATACTCTTTATCTGTTAAAGTTTGGGCAGGTGCTACCGTAATAGAGTCTCCTGTATGTACCCCCATCGCATCAAAGTTTTCGATAGAACAGATAATGACCACATTATCTGCTAAGTCCCGCATGACCTCTAATTCGTATTCTTTCCAACCTAAAAGAGATTTTTCCACTAGAATTTGAGAGACTGGGGATGAATCTATGCCAAATTGGGCCATCTCCTCAAATTCTTCTTGGTTATAAGCAATACCCCCTCCAGTACCCCCTAAAGTGAATGCAGGGCGTATAATTAAAGGATAGGAACCGATTTCGATACCGATCTCTTTCGCTTCATCAAGGTTACTGGCAATACCTGAAGGACAGACAGGAACTCCGATCTTAGCCATCGCTTTTTTGAATAGGTTGCGATCTTCTGCCATTTCGATGGCCGGGAGTTTGGCCCCGATCAATTCTACATTATATTTATCTAAGACCCCATTTTTGGCTAATGCTACTGCTACATTCAAGGCCGTTTGTCCCCCCATTGTCGGTAATAACGCATCAGGCCGTTCTTTAGCAATGACTTTCTCCACCATATCGGGGGTCAGGGGTTCGATATAGGTGCGATTGGCCATGTCAGGATCGGTCATAATGGATGCAGGGTTAGAGTTGACCAACACTACCTCATAACCTTCTTCTCGCAAAGCTTTACAAGCTTGAGTACCAGAATAGTCGAATTCGCAAGCTTGTCCGATTACAATGGGGCCTGCGCCCAAAATTAAGATTTTCTTTAGATCGTTGCGGCGTGGCATAAGCTGTATTTGTAGAGTTAAATAGAATAAACCGACATCATTCTATCTGTTGTTATCCTGCTTTTATGTCTACTCTAATCCTTTATTTAGGTTTAAGGGATTTCTGGTGACGGTAGGGGCATAATATATTATGCCCCTACAATAACTCTTTAGGCGTAATTTCTGTCGTATTTTCTTCCATTAAAATCTTAATAATTTTAGCAAATTTAGTATTAGGTACAGCAGCAGTTGCGATGAAGATAATAATATACAATATTATGTTACCATGCCTTAGAATAAAAAAAACTATCTGTCATTATATTCTGAGGAACAACTATTAAATTATGATTACTTACCATAAGTAGTCAAACGAGTTACTAATATGACTGGTAAGAATCTTCAACAACTTAATTCTATCTTTCCTTACAGTCAAAAAATAACCTTCAATCTCGCCATAGCGACAGACATTCCTAGTCAAGCAATTCCAGCGAATACTTTAATTAAGAATGCCTTTGAAAGATTACATGAACAAGAAAGATAGGCAGAAAATTAAGATAATCTTAGCTTAAATTTCTACTTGAGGATTGTTCGGATCAGCCAGATAATTTGTCATGTCCTCAAATCGGCGTAACTCCACCTTATCAATTGTTAATATTTGGGGGTCAGTTCCCAACCATTTATCATTAAAAGAGGCAAGAATATTCGCTAAGTAATCGCGGTCAAGTTCCGAAGGAATTGCATCAAAATACCCTAAAGTAACATGAGCAGTAAAATGATATTGTTGTTGAACACCTAACCCAATTAAATCAAGATTTTGATAAATTGATTGTCGTAATTTAACAATTTTATCATAAGAAGATTCGTTACAAGGAACTAATCCTACTACTAAAGCACGAGGAAAAACCAATAATCCGACCAATTGCCATTGGCTTTTTCCTGTTTCACTGACCAAGTTTTGGTAAGTTTGAAATCTCTCTCTTAGACAATTTCTTATTTTTTCATGAAAATTCGGATGTTGTTCAACAGAAACTCGATAACCATCATTCCAAATTAAATCGGCAACAGTTAAGTGAAAACTTTCTGGTGGCAGGGGAATTAATATTTCTGAGTCAATTTGTTCTAATAATTCTTTCTGTGTTGTTGCCAAATTATGATAAAATTCCCTATTTAGATTATCATCTTGATAGAGAGGAGTTATAACCGTATAACCAGGAAAAGGAACAGGTTGACGGTTTTCAAATTTGGGGGATTTTTGGATATTCTGAAGTTGGGTTTCATAGGTAGGACTTAAGGTCAGTCTTGCTACCCGATTAACATAAGTTTGATAAGTCTCGTCCAATTTTTTTTTCCTCTAATAATTCAACTAACCTGATAATTTTATTGTCTCTAATTTTTAACCATTTTTTTATGCCAATTTATTTGTTTTGGGGAGAAGATGACTTTGCGATCGCCCAAGAAGTCAATAAACTTCGAGATCGGGTTCTCGATCCCAATTGGAGTCAGTTTAATTATGACAAAATTTCGGGCGATCAGGCAATGGCCACTATTGATGCTTTAAATCAAGCTATGACTCCTGTTTTTGGCATAGGAGAACGTTTAATCTGGATAGTGGAGTCTACCGTCACTCAACAATGTCCTGATGATGTCTTCTCCCAACTTCAGCGCATTCTCCCTGCTATTCCTGAGACTTCCCATCTACTGCTAACCTCTAGTAACAAACCGGATAAGCGGCTAAAATCTACGAAACTATTAGAAAAATACGCTAAAGTACAAGAATTTTCTCCTATCTCTCCCTGGAATACGGATCAATTAATTAATCAAGTCCGACGTATCGCGCAAGAAATAGGAGTAAAATTAACTCCGAATGCCAGCCAATTAATGGCAGAATTAGTAGGGAATAATACCAGACAATTGTGGAATGAATTAGAAAAATTACGCCTTTATCATGGCGATCAAACTACGGTGTTAGATACGAATATTATCACCACCTTAGTTAATTCTAATACTCAAAATAGTTTACAACTTGCTCAAGCTATTCGCAATGGCCAGACGGATAACGCTTTACAATTAATAGCTGATTTAATCTCCCGTAATGAACCTGCATTAAAAATTGTGGCAACTTTAGTGGGACAATTTCGTACCTGGGCTATTATTAAGTTAAAAATTGAATCAGGAGAAAAAGACGAAAAAGCGATCGCAGCAGCAGCTGATATTCCTAATCCTAAACGAATTTATTTTTTACGAAAAGAATTACAAACTTGTTCAGGTCAACAATTATTAAAAACTTTTCCTCTGTTATTGGGTTTGGAATTTAGTTTGAAACGAGGAGGAGATTCTCTTGAAACGCTACAAATTAAAGTGATTGAATTATGTCAATTGTTTCAATAGATATTAAAATATATTTTTTGTAGGGGTGGGTTATTGGCAACAATTTATGATGTTTACAAATAAGTTAAATAAACCCACCCTGCCTCATTTTCAATCTTGTTATCACCCCGTGAGGCTTTTTAGGCTGACTTAGCGAAAGAATTAACCTGAAGACCCTTAAGAGTTTTAATTAATTCCTCTCGTCCCTGAACACCTTCTAATCGATGAATGATTTGGCCTTGATCAAATAAGATTAAAGTAGGTAAATTTCTTAACCGATAAGTATTAGCCAATTTGAAGTTTTCATCAGCGTTGACACTCACGAGTTTTAGGGGGCCATCCCATTCAGACTGTACTTTAGATAATAAGGGATGAATTAATAAACATAACCCACACCAAGGGGCCCAAAAGTGGACAAGAACGGGTTGAGAGGATTCTAAAACCGTGGAAGAAAAGGTTTGATCGTTAACTGACAACATGATGAATCAGGTCGTGTTATTTAAGTTTTTTATAATACTTGGCACTATGCTACATCCATTTGGATCAACTAACAAAGATAATTTCCCATTAGGGCGCATTTTTTTGACTAACTGTACTGATTTTTTGCCCGTCAGATGCCACTGCTGCTGAGATCAGCAATTTTCCTAGCTTGGGTTAAGGAACGAAACCCAACACAGCACATAGGTTTCCTTTCCTTCGACTTCTCAACCCCAATATGATGGTTATGCCCTAGATTTTGTCCCCCCTGACTATTACAAAGATTATCATTATGGTAATGATCGCCCCGCTACCCTTTGGTATCACGACCATGTGGCAGATTTAACGCGACGCAATGTATCAATGGGACTATTAGGAATGTATATCGTCGAAGATGACTATGAACGGCAGTTACCCTTACCTAAAGGGGAATATGATGTGCCGTTAATGCTAGAAAGTAAGACATTTGGACTAGACGGTTCGTTGATCCTCAATAATACCAAAAAAAATACGTTATTTGAGGGTAGTGTCCCTTTGGTCAATGGGGTTCCTTGGCCCCGTATGGGAGTAGCTAACCGTAAATATCGTTTTCGTATTTTAAATGGAACGGGTAGTAACTTTTTTCAACTGGCCTTAAGTCGTCAAGAAAATGCTTTGACTGAAGGGGATATTTTGACTGTTATTGGTAATGATGGAGGACTTATTGATCAACCTATTCCTATTAGTTCTCCTGAAACTTTAAGGGTATCTATGGCCGAAGGTTATGAAGTGGTAATTGACTTTTCTAAGTATCCCCTCGGAACTCAACTTTATCTACAAAATACGGGACTCAAAGAAAGGGTTGATCTTGAAACTCCTGTTAAACCAATCATGCGTTTTGATGTGGTACGTCAAGAAATTGATGATAGTGAAATTCCGGATCAAATTCGTCCCTTTGAAACGATTTCTATTGATGCAGCTAACCGCGAGCGCACTTTTATCTATGAAAATATTCAGGGAAAATGGATGATTAATCAAAAGATGTGGGACGCTAAACGCATTGATTTCCGCGCTAACCCTGGTGATATTGAAATTTGGACACTGGTCAACCCCCAAAAGGGTAAATTACATCCTATACATCTTCATGGGGTGGAAGGACAGATTTTAGACCGCAATGGTAAACCACCTTTTCCTTATGAACGAGGATGGAAAGATATCTTTCATGTGGGTTCCCAAGAAACGGTACGCATTGCCTTAAAGTTTGCCACTAGAGATGGCAGAAAATTAGAAGGAAAGTATATGTTGCATTGTCATCATTTACAACAAATTAGATCATAAACAAACAATTAGGGCATAACAGTGTTATGCCCCTACGGTAATTATCATAATTGGTAGGGATTTAACACTGTTAAATCCTATATGATCTATAATTTGCGCTGCTGTAATTTAACTAAACCCAAAATACCCACAGCTAACAAACCAACAATCGTATTAGATTCAGGAACAGATTGTAAAAGAAAAGCCCTGGTTTCTATTGTTCCATCCGCATTCGTATACGAACCATATCCAACTATTTGCCCGTGATCTAGGAATTACTGTTAAATCAGGCTTTTCTCAAAACCTACTTCAAAGATATTCTCAATAAGAGGGGGAGAACTTGCCTATGAGTTGGGACTACCTTAAAATTGAAACAGACGTGCAGAACTCAACTGAATCATTATCAAAATAAATGACTCAGCTTTAGTTAATAAGCGTTTCTCTCAGAGCGATGGCAGTCGCTTTAAAGGTTAAGGCTCTAGACAGGTTCTTTTCCTTGAATCTTAGTCTAGAGCCTTTTTATTTTTATGTCCACTATCTCACTAAAATTTTTATATTGAGAAGTATTCTTAATTAGAGTCAATAATTTTGAGCATAACTTCAGGCATAACGAAAAAAACTATAGTGCTAGGGTTGACGGTATGGAATATGTAGGAACAACACAAGCAGCAGGACTGTTAGGAATATGTCAGCAACGAGTAAGACAACTGCTCGCAGAAGGCAGAATCAAAGGAGCCTTTAAAAAAGGAAGGTTCTGGCGAATTCCCTTGTACAATGAGATGCCTCAAATAATTCCCGGCAAACGAGGCCCCAAGGGAACATGGCGCAAGCGTCCTCAACGAGTTGCCACCTATATTCATGTTAATCAAAAGATTCTTCAACGAAATATCCATCAGAAAAATCCAGAACCAGCCATCAGCATTCATCGCGGCAATCGCACTATACAATGTCATCAGGTTGATATTCGTGGCGGTTGCAAAGTAATCTATTCTCCAGAAAAACCTAAAAACTGTGGTGCTAGGGTTTGGATAGAAGTAGACCCATCGGTAGAAGTGATTGGGACAGTATTTGCTAGTGCTTGACATTATTGGGCATTAGCTTACCAATACATTTGAGTCGTCACTTGCATTAACCAAGGATGACCCCACCACAACAAAGCAATAAATCCGATAATCCCCAAATAAGAAGGACGGACAAATTCCTCCCATTTGATGGTTTGACGACCCTGCAATATGGCTAAAAAGGGAATTATAGAGGTTCGTTCCTTAACCTTAAGAAAAGCGTCTTCATAGCGTTTTTTGAGGCGATAATCTCCATGCCACACCGCAAACACATGATGAGCAATTAAACCTAAAGACGTGACTAGGGTAAAAGTTGTGCCGATCCAGAGAGTATGGGCAATACACCAGATTACTTGTCCAACCATTTGAGGATGACGACAGATCCGCAAAATTCCCGTTTCGTAGAGATGGACTTGCGGTTTAGCGATCGCGGCAATTTCTAAAAGATTAAAAGTAGCAGGATAGAGGAAAAAGAAGGAAATAGCAGACATTCCCCAGACAAAAGGTTTTATGCCTGGAATACCCTGGACTTGCCATAAAATCAGACCATCATAACGATGATTGAAAAAATAGACAATTAAGACAACCGCTAAAGGAATGCTAACCAAAGCAAAGAGAATACGATAGAGTCTGGCCCCTATTTTACTTTCTCCCCAAAAACGCAAAGCTGCCATACCACTATGAGCGATGGCAAATCCCAATAATAACCCTAATATAATCCAATGACTCGGTGTCAACCAGGTTGGTAGTCCCATTGCGTTTGGTGTTAGTGCTGAAAATGGATCAAAGGGATTTTTTGTCCCTATTTATTATCGTAAAGGAATTTGATACCCGTGTTGTGATACTGTCATTTGGAGTAGGAATTAGATATTCTGCGTTAATCCCCTATGATTGAATTTAAGCTAGATTTAAGGTTTACTTTCCTACTTACAGCAGTCGAAGCATAGGTTAAGACGTTGGTAAAAGCAGCAAACCTTTTTGTATCCGGCTTTTGCCTTTTGCTTAACCAGTTGCGGTATACTCCTTACATTGATAAACCCTATGTCAGATATTCCTTTCACTTTAGATCAATTGCGTATCCTCAAAGCGATCGCTGCTGAGGGAAGTTTTAAACGGGCCGCGGATACTTTATATGTTTCTCAACCTGCCGTCAGTCTGCAAGTGCAAAACTTAGAAAAACAGCTAAATGTACCGTTATTTGATCGGGGGGGACGTAAAGCTCAATTAACGGAAGCGGGTCATTTATTATTATCTTATGGTGAAAAAATTATCACCCTTTGTCAAGAAACTTGTCGAGCGATCGAAGATTTACAAAATCTTCAAGGGGGAACTTTAATAGTCGGAGCATCTCAAACAACAGGAACCTATTTATTGCCTCGTATGATTGGTTTATTTCGTCAAAAATATCCTGATGTTGCGGTTCAATTACAGGTTCATTCTACTCGTCGAACTTCTTGGGGAGTGGCCAATGGACAAGTGGATTTAGCGATTATTGGGGGGGAAGTTCCCTCCGAATTACAAGAAACTTTAAAAATTATTCCCTATGCTGAAGATGAGTTAGCTTTAATTTTACCGTCTTCTCATCCTTTAGCTAAGGTAGCAACTATTCAAAAAGATGATTTATATCGTCTAAATTTTATTACTTTAGATTCTCAATCTACAATTCGTAAAGTTATTGATAAGGTATTAACTCGCTGTGAAATTGATACAAAACGCCTGAAAATTGAAATGGAACTTAATTCAATTGAAGCGATAAAAAATGCGGTTCAAGCAGGTTTAGGAGTGGCTTTTGTTTCAATCAATGCGATTGAAAAAGAGCAAAAAATCGGAGACATTCATGTAGCTATTATTAAGGAAGTAGAAGTTAGAAGAACTTTATCGGTTATTATTAATCCTAATCGTTATCGTTCTAAAGCAGCAGAAGCTTTTATTCAAGAGATTTTACCAGAATTTTCTAGTTATCCAGAATTATTAACCTTAGAACAATTTTCTCAAACTCCAACTGATTTTCAGGAGGTAGTTGTGACTCCTCCTCTTGTTTAAATTATCTCAAAAGTTTTGCAATAATTTATTATATCATGCCTCGTCGTCAAGTTCACGAAGCGAGGGAAACCCTTATAATTTCTAATCTCTAGAACTCTTTTAGAATAAGCGGTGCAGCCGCACCGCAAGTCAAAAGGTAAAGAGGCGATCATTCGAGTTTGCTTTTATGCCACGCGGTTACTGTTTCAAAGGCTAAGGGATCATATAGTTTTCTAAGACCCTCCTAAAAAAACCCTGACTCCCACCAGGGGTTTTTACTTGACACAAAGCTTTATTTATGGAGATTATAAGTAGATGGAATGGAATATGAGGCTTCATGTAAGCCATTAAAAATTGTTGTTGGGAGAAAACTTTAATGCGAGATGCCATTACTAATCTAATTAGAAACTACGATGTATCTGGTCGTTATTTAGATCGAGATGCAATGGGTGAATTGAAAAGCTACTTTGACTCTGGCGCAGCTAGAATTGCAGTAGCGGCTCTTATTAATGCTAATTCTCCTGTAATCGTCAAAAATGCTGGATTACAACTGTTTGAAGAAGTTCCAGAATTGATTCGAGCCGGAGGAAACGCTTATACCACTCGTCGTTACTCTGCTTGTCTAAGAGACATGGACTATTACCTCCGCTATGCTAGTTATGCCCTCGTAGCAGGTGACACAAATGTTTTAGACGAACGAGTGTTACAAGGGTTACGAGAAACCTATAATTCCTTGGGGGTTCCCATTGGACCCACAGTACGGGGAATTCAAATTATGAAAGATATGGTCAAATCTATGGCCGCTGACGCAGGGGTTGAAGATACTTCTTTTATCGATCAACCCTTTGATCATCTGACCCGCGAATTTTCTGAAGTTTCAATTTAAACTAGCTTCCTCGAAGATAGTCCAACAGCGATCGCTCTTTTTGATTAAGGGGCGATCGTTGATGTTCATAACCCTTTATTACAGAAAGACTCAGGGAGGCTCAATTGTTAGAAGAAGAACAAGAAGATTAACAATGGTTTGAATCCTTTCTAAGGCTAATTTAACCCCTTCTTGTGCTTTTGGCGATAATTCTTCTCCAAACTCAAAATTGATACCAGGAATGAAAATTCCCCAAGCTGGAGGGACTCTTTCATAAAGACTTAGGGTTAATGCTAACAAAACTTCAGGATTACTGTGATGTCCTAATTTTATGCCCTCTAGATTAGGAACAAGAGATCTTACCTCAATAAATTCTGATAGGGCTGCATCCACAAAAATAACAGCAGAAGCGATCGCAATTTCAGCCGCTAATTCAGGAGTTAATTGATGCACAGAAAGCGATCGCACCCCCGGCCAAGGTTTTTGTTGAATTGCTTGAATAACCCTGATTCCTGCCCCATCATCGCTACGTAATGAGTTACCATAACCAATAATCAGAATCGTATCTGAACTTGAAAGCGTCATTTTACAGGTAGGGGCGAAATAAGTAACTGGACAAAAATAAACGTTACGGTGAAGTGAGCAAGGGAGCACCGGAGCAGGGGAGCGCCGGAGAGGGGTTACAACCTAGTTACATTTCTTAACATAGTATTGTTTATTTATGTCCGACTACTTATTGGCGATAATGGTAGTTAGCTAAGTTGAACAGAATTTTTAGTGATTATGAGTACCTCAAGATTAGACTGATCGTAAGGAATTACTATGGTCTATGATTGATTCAAAGAATGTGATAAGTGAATCGAAAAACCTGATCTAGCGATGAATGTAACTCCAAAAAGTATGTTTCAACCCCTAAACACTTCAGAGATAGCTGGTGATCTAACCCAAGGAACACTCGTCAACCAATACTTACAGCAATTACAGGAAAATCCTTCTGACTCCGAAGATGATAGACTTAAATTAGCCTTATACGTTTTGTCAGAAGGGGATTTTCAACAACGTTGGGAAGTTAGCAAAATATTTCCGACTTTGGGTAAAATAGCGATCGCGCCTTTATTAAACATTCTTGAAGATGAGGAGACAGAGGAAGAAATTCGCTGGTTTGTGGGGGGAATTTTCGGCGAATTTGACGAAAAAGAAGTGGTTAGTGCTTTAGTTAATTTACTCAAAAATTCTCAAAAGACTGAACTATTAATGGTTGCGGCCGCCGCGTTGGGCAAGATTGGCACTCCTGCTATTGAGGCATTAAGTGAGTTATTGTCGGAAAATTCGGCCCGTTTGTTGGCCGTACGAGTCTTAGCTGAGATCCGCAATACTCAAATCATTACCCCCTTACTAAAAGTAGTTGATGATCCTGCTCCAGAAATCAGAACGACGGTCTTAGAAGCACTCAGCAGTTTTCATAATGTTTGTCTGATACCTATTTTTCTCAAAGCTTTACATGATCCGATCACAACAGTACGCAAAGAAGCTGTTATTGCTTTAGGGATGCAAAAAGAATTTCAAGAACAATTTAATTTAGTCAGTCAGCTTAAACCCTTACTCTACGATCTTCATTTAGATGTGTGTCAACAAGCAGCTTTAGCTTTAGGGCGACTGGGGGGTAATAAGGCCGCAGAGGCACTATTTCACGTTCTTAAGTCTCCGGCTACTCCCCTGTGGCTTAAACAAGAGGTTGTAGGGGCATTAAGTTGGATCTGCACCCCTCAATCTTTAGAATATCTACAAGAAGGGTTACGTTGGGGAGATGAAACCGTTTGTCAGGCGATCGTCAATGTTTTAGGTTGTCAACCTTTGGCTGATTTAAAAGCTCAAGCTACTGAGATTTTACTAAATTTTCTCAGTTCAAGACAACAAGCTCTCCATCAACCTCAAATAAAACAAGCGGTGGCTATGTCTTTAGGAAAATTAGGTCATCCTATTGCTCTTGACACACTCGAGAAACTCGCCCAAGATTCAGATAAGGCGGTTCGCTTACACGCGATCGCTGCTCTGAAAAAATTCTCTCCCTTAGTGGCTACTGTACGCCCTAGAATATAATCAGCCCGACTAATAACCTTCAACAGTGATGAGCAATATTTTTAGAGAATATCTTAAAAAAATCGGCAGTGGTGTTCACACAGGAGAAGATTTAAGCCGTGAGGAAGCAGCCGATGCAACCAGAATGATGTTGTTAGAAGAAGCAACACCGGCCCAAATAGGGGCTTTTCTCATGGTTCATCGTATTAAACGCCCAACTGCTCCAGAATTAGCGGGAATGCTGGATGCTTATGATCAATTAGGTCCAAAATTACAAACCGATAATTTAGCCTTTGACTATCCGGTGACGGTATTGGGAACTCCTTATGATGGGCGATCGCGTACGGCCCCAGTGACGACGATAACTGCTTTATTATTGGCTACTGCTGGGGTTCCGGTGGTGATGCACGGTGGTGATCGGATGCCTACTAAATATGGTTTACCCTTAATTACTATTTGGCAAGGATTAGGGGTCGATTTTTCTGTGTTATCTCTGACAAAAAGTCAGCAACTCTTAGAAAAAACAGGTCTCACTTTTATCTATTTACCTCATCATTTTTCCCAAGCTAATCAATTAGTTCCCTATCGTAATCAAATTGGTAAACGCCCTCCTTTATCCACTTTAGAATTAATTTGGTCGCCTTGTTTAAGTAAAAATATTCATGTCGTGTCAGGTTTTGTTCATCCTCCCACAGAAAATCTCTTTCGGGACACATTTGAATTAAGAGGATTTAGTCATTTTACTACTATTAAAGGATTAGAAGGTAGTTGTGATCTGCCTCAAAGTCGTACGGCAATTATTGGACTTAATCAACCTAATATTAACCCCTCCTGGGAACGTTTTTTCCTCCATCCTAGTGATTATGACTTAGCCGGTAAAGATGTAACCTTAGATTCGGCTGCACAATTAATTAAACAGATGCAAGGAGTGTTGATCGCACAATCTGAACCTCTCCTATCTTTAGCTATTTATAATGGAGGTTTCTATCTGTGGCGTTGTGGTGTTTGTGCTGATATGAAGACTGGTTTAACTCAAGCAGAAGCATTATTAACTAGCGGGAAGGTTGCTAACAAATTGCGCGAGATTTCAGCGTTTAATTATGAATTATGAATTATGAATTATGAATTATAAAGGCTTTTGTAAACTGAGTGTGATAAATTAATAATAAATAATACCTAAAAGCATCCTCTAATAAAGTTTAAGCTAAGACGCATTTAAAATGGTTATAGAGAATTTTGGTACAAAAGTTCAAACTTTTTCTCCGGCGCTCCCTTGCAGTCTCAACTACCAATTTAGATGCGTGACAGCTTACAGCATTAAAAAAATAATGTTTTAATAAAAGTTAAGCTCTTTCGAGTTGCTCACCTCACTTTTAAGAGAGTTTAAGGCATTACTGACTAATAAGTTATCACAACCCAGTCTAGAAGAACCATTATAATTTATAATTTATAATTAATAATTCATAATTTAGTTAATCATGATATCTCGTCGTACTGTTTTGAGTGTAATTATAGCGATCGCTGTGACCATTTGTGGTTGGAGTTCTCCAGTTTTAGCATTAGGAGGGCCACAACTACCTTTAAATGAACTTGTTCCTAATTTTACCTTACCAACTAATACGGGAGATGGAGAAATTTCTTTATCTGATTATCGAGGTCAGTGGGTGGTATTGTATTTTTATCCTCAAGATTTTACCTCTGGTTGTACTTTAGAAGCGCGTCGTTTTCAACAAGATTTACCCAAATATCAAGCCCAAAATACTCAAATTTTAGGAGTTAGTGTGGATGATGTTGACTCTCATCGAGAATTTTGTGATGCGGAAGGTTTAACCTTCCCTTTATTAGCAGATACAACAGGAAAAGTGAGTAAAATATATGGATCTTTATTGAGTGGAATGTCTTTACGTCATACCTATATAATTGATCCTAATGGTATTTTAAAAGAACGATTTTTAGGGGTTAGACCTGCTATTCATAGTGCTGAAGTTTTAGCCCGTCTTGATGAATTAAAAGATGCTGTTTAGGGTTAAATAGGCAAATGTAGGGGTCAACGGCCGTCATTAGTGTCAACTTAAACCGCAAAACTCTCACCAGATAAAACTTGTAGGGTGGGTTAGCGAAACGTAACCCACCGCATCTAGATTGATAAGCTGTCACGCATCTAAATTGGTAGTTGAGACTGCAAAGGCGCAGGGAGAAAGAGTTGAAAATTTTGTACCAAAACCCTCTATAATTATGAAAAAAAAACAGGGCGGGTTTATCTAGTTTTTTTGTGAGAATCATTGATTTATGTAAAAAACCCGCCCCTACAAATTTTGTGTAATTAATTTTGTCTACCTACTTATCATAATGATTTGAAGCAAGTGATGAAAAAGGGTTATCTATTACTGTATTTCCGGTTTCTTGTCCTTTTACATTAGAACAAATATTAGATAATAGTTTTTTACCCGATTAATTTCAGACTAACTTTATTTTCTTCAAAAAATATTATTTCTATTTTAATCTTAATAAAATTCAACTGACAAGCGTAATAATATGTAATATCAAGATTTATAAACATCGGCTAATTTAATTTCCCCAAGTCTTTTCACAGGATTATCAAGACTTTTCCCCAGGTTTCCCCAAGTTTTCCACAATTAATCAAGACTTTTCCACAGCGAATGACAGTTAAATTAGGTTTTGAGGAATTTACGGGGAAAAGGAGTCACGGAGAATCTGTTGAAAAATCAATAAACCTTTTATTGTCGAATGTGTTAGGATACTTGAGTCTGATATATAGTCATGAAAGCAAAGGTTAAGACTTTCCTATTGCCTATTATTCATTCTCTTTCACCTAGAATATAATGTGCTAACGTAACTTTTCTTGGCTATATCTAAATAGTTAGCCCTTGTTTTCTTATTGTTAATTTCTACCTAAAATATTTTCATTTCTCCTAGTTTTATTGTTTATTCCTCTGAAAAAAAATGCAAACTCCTATCGCCCTTGAAGTAGAAATTCCTGAAGACACTTATCAGTCTCTAACGACCTTTTTAGAAAGTCATTCTCAATGGGATTTTAATGAGGTAGTCGCTGTTGCTGTTTCTCATTTTTTAACCCAGCAAAAAGTTAAGACAAACTCTTTGACTTCCCCTGGATCTCATTATCCTACTATAAACCCCTTTTAAAGCGATGAACACAAAACAATTAATTCTCCTTCCTTGGAAGACGAGAGAAAGACTTAAAGCCTTTTCCCAAGTTTTTCCTAATGTCCCTGCTTTAGATAGCCCTATCACTGGGGAAAAGCTATCTCAGGTGATAGCTTCTTTAAGACCGATCGCTAAGTCTGAAACTGCTGTTTTTTCTTTATTAAAAGAATTAGATTCTTATCGATGTTATGGTGAATAATTGATAATGGATAATTACCTCTCCTCCTCAATTATCCATTGATCAAATCTACATTTTAACTATCAATTGTTCATTGTTAAAACTATTTTGCTGAATTTTGTTGACCATATTTAGTTAGTAATTGAGCAATATCTGGGTTATAAATGCGTAAGTAATTCCAATAATTACCAAAAACAGATTCAACATATCCTTTAGTTTCTTTAAAAGGGATTTTTTCGATAAATACATCAGGATCACTGACATTATATCGTTTTATCCATTTAGAAACATTGCCCGGCCCTGCATTATAACTAGCCACAGCTAACAAAGAATTATTACTATATTCTTCATGGGTATGATCAAAATACCAAGTCCCTAAATTGACATTATCATTAGGATTAGTTAAAGAATAATTGTTCAAACTAATTTTATTAGCCACCCATTCTCCAGTTGCTGGCATTACTTGCATCAAACCTGTTGCCCCCACTGGAGACTTAATTTCTGGTTCAAAACGTGATTCTTGGCGAATGAGAGAGGTCACTAATAAAGGATTAAGTTTACGACGTTCTGCCCAATTAATGATAGTTTGATAGAAAGGAAATGGGAATAAGGCATGCCAATATTCATCCGTTTGTCTGAGTTCTTGCCATTGAGTTTCATCTTCGGGTTTATCTTTATGTTTCAGATTCCAAACTTGGTTGATACCCTGAAGATTTTTACCTTGTATCAATTTCAATAAAGCATCCGTAAAGGCTTCATTGACATTCAGTTCTGTGCGATCGCCAATTTCTGCTTGAAACAGGGTAATAGCATCTCCATCTTGTCCTAAACGGTAAAGTTCTTGAAAGATATCTGATCCTCCCGGAGGAAGGGGACGAGTATCCGGTTTAGTCACTGTGGGGGTAATTTGACGAACATTGTTAAAATTTCCTACATTCCAGCCTAATTGTACCGCCGATCGCCAAGCATAATAAGATTGAGGATGACGGGCAACGACGTACTCAAATGCTGCTTGTGCTTCTTTGGAGTATCCTGATTGTTGGGCCCATTTACCGACCCAAAACGCCGATTTAGGGGATACAGAACTATCCGGGTTATTCGTTGCAATAGGTTGGGCCCATGTCCAAGCTTGTTTAATATCTCCCTTATCTGCTGCTTTTCTGGCTACTGCCCAACGATATTCTGCCGTTGCATCTGCTTTGGGATATTGAGAGAGTAAATTTTGACGAATTTCGGCGGCTTGGGCTTTACGATTAAGTTTATCGAATAATTTAGCTTTTTCGACTAACGCATCTGGGGCATCTTGAGGGAAGTTTTGAACAATTTGATCCAGGTAACTAATAGCGGTTTCCGGGGGAGATATTTTCGCTAATCGCTTCAAACCTAAAGCTGTTTGAGGGGCATCAGGAAAGGTGGTAATAAGTTCCTGATAAGCGATTTTAGCTGCGTTTTGGTTCTTGGGTTGAAGTTGTTCTCCCCTAGCCCGACGATAGAGATTTTCGGGGGTACGGGGGGCTTTTTGATAAGCAATAGCTGCTTTTTGATATTCTTCTGTTGCCCAATAACCATCAGCGATAATTTGCCAATTTTCCGGGGTTAACTGAGGGGCAAAACCTTTAACTAGGCGATCGCGGATCGGATTGGTTCCAGGGTCAAGAATGGCATATTGAGCCAATAATAATAATAATTTGGGTTGTTTGGGGTTTTCTTTAAGACTTTGACGAATAATGGCTTGAGTTTGAGGATGACCAGGAAATTTGGTGATCGCCTGATCCCAATACTGAGGATCATCTTTTCCTAGTTTATAAAGGGCTTCTGCGGTAACTAAAACATCAGGATAGTTTTTTAGGAGTTCTTGCCAAGTTTCTTGGGCTTTGGCCAATTCATTGGTTAATTCATAGCCTCTACCCCGTTTTAAAAGGATATAGGGGGCTAAGACGGGGTATTCTGTGTCTAAACCTTCTAACTGCTTGAGGGCGGGGCCTCCTTCGTATTTTTTAAGGAGATCCATTGCTAAAAGATAACGGGCCCGACTCCGTTCTAAGGATAAGGTTTCTGATGCGGCAATTTCTTGGAGTTTGGTGTCTCTTTTTTCTGGGGGAAGTTCGGCGAAGGTCAAGACAACAGACGGTTTTTGACTGTCTTCTTGGAGAGTTTTTTCTATTTTGGCTTGTTGGCGTTCTTCTAACCATCCGACTGCTTTAGGGGCCACAAAAACCGTTGCTAATGTACCTAAAACTGCGATGGCAACTATCCCTGAACCAATTATAAGGGGTGTATTCTTTTTGAGGGGCTTGACCATTTCATCGCCTGAACAACAATTAATTATCTATTATTAACCGCTCTGGTCTTATTTGGGGGCATTGGGGAAAAGTCGATCAATTTCTCGTTGTTGTAGTTCTCTTTGTTGGATCACGGGATCTTTTTGGTTTAAGGCATCAATTCGGTTGAGGTATTGGTTACAATTACGATCAATGGGCGGGGGAGGAGTGGTAATAGTACGCTCTAAACAGGCTCTTTCTGTCCGTTCTCGGTGGAAATGTTGGAGAATCTTTTCAGGAGTTTGGAAGTATAGTTGACTGTTGTGGCGCATATTTTCTCTGTGAATTTCTGCGTCACAATTAATAGCCCCAGGTATACATTGTCTGGGGGGTACACTAATATTTGGCCCAATCTTAATTTGTGCTTTGGCTGTACTGGTAATACTAAGACTCAGGGTGACTAGAGTAATGAGAGTTAATGAGGATGTAACTTTCATAATTGATAATTAATGATTAGGTTTATCGTACCAAATTTATCCGAAAAAAAACGTTAATTCAATTACTTTATAACCTGAGAGTGAAAATAGACAAGATAGGGATTTGATTTAAACATAATCGAGATTTTTTTTTGGACTTCATCTAACTTGATTTGGCATTCCCAAATTTAAAATTAACTCCAATCAACAAATTATTCACTTCTGAACCTTACTGAGAAGTTCTTGTGTCGTTTGATAAGCATCGGTTCTTCCTTGGTCAGAAAACAGTTGTACTGCTTTTTTTAAATCTTTAATAGCTGCCTGTTTATCTCCCAGTTTTAAAAGAGCAGAACCTCGGTTATAATAAACTTCTGGAAGGTCAGGCTTAATACGTAGAACTTGCGTGTAATCTTCCACTGCTCCCTGTTCATCTCCTAACTGAGAACGGACAATTGCTCGATTGCCATAAGCTGGCAGATAAGAAGGATCAAGTTTTAATGCTAAATTATAATCTTTAATCGCTTCAGAAACTTTTCCTAGTTTGTAGTAGGCATAACCGCGATTGTAATTAACACCGGGTAAATGAGGGTCTAATTGCAAAGCTTGGCTATAATTCTGGATTGCTTCGGAGTGATTACCTACCGCAAAATAGGCATTACCAAGATTATTATAAGCTTCAGCATATTGAGGATTAATTGTTACTGCTTCATTCAAACTTTGGATAGCACTTTTAAAATCTCCTTCTTTAGCTTTTTCTAGACCTTGATTGTAAAAAGTTTCAGCTTTTGCTTTGTTTGAGGAAGTAGGCGGTAAAGGAACACTGCAAGCAACAGTTATTCCACATAAAATAACGACCATTCCTAAAATAGTGATTCTGTTTATTGTGATCATCTTAGGACTTCCTGATTGTAACGATTATGCCTAGCGATATTTTTATCACCCCATAAAAAGGGGTCAATTCTAACAACAGCGATGAAAAAACAAGCTAAACCAAGAGGTCCAGTAGGGGGGACGTGTGCTAGTCCAAACAAGATTGCAGAGGCGAGGAGAAAGACGAAAGACAAAAGAGGCACACCGGAACGTCTGAGGGCAATTGCAGCCGCTATCACTCCTATCGCCCAGCCACCTCCCCCCAGAATGCCAAGGAGAGAAAAGGTACTGCCGCCAATAATTGGCTCAAATAAGAGCAGATTAAACTGGTTGGCAGCAAAAATTTGGATATTGGGCGACAAGTCTCGCGCACTACGGATGAGCAAACCACCGGCTATACCCATAATTGAGTCGAGGGCGACATAGAACACGATAAAAAATGCTATTCCGATTCGGCTTAGAGTAGCGGCCCATCCGTGCAGGTTGTGAACCAGTAGAATTACTGCTAATCCTAACAAACCAAATAAAGGAAGTTGCAGCAAATGCAGGGTAATCCACCAATCAACTTTAGGCAAGACAGACTCGAAAGGAGTTTTGTTCGGCAGTCCAACAGGATGCCACATTTCTAAAATACCTAACGTGAGTGGAGTACCGAGTATGATTACTCGCTGCCACCATGTCCATATCATTAACTTATCTAGATTTTTCATCGCCAAGAGTGAAAAAAATCGGCTTTTCTCCTATTATTATCTATATTCTTGGAGGTTAGCCAACGAAAGCTATCCTCCAAACTTAAGCTACATCAATCTTCAAAGACTTAACGATTATTGTTACCTTTGTTTGACAATTTTCGCTTAAAGAAAGTGCCAAATCCCAAGGCGGTACTTGCACCAAGAATCGTTAACGGTTCAGGCATGATATAGGTATCGGGTTTTAACTGAAAGCGGTTATCATTAACAAACTTAAAAGGAGCAATTTGACTTACTCCAAATTCCCCAGCAAATTCTGCCACAACATTCCCATGTTCATCTTTAATTTTGAAGATATCATTATAAAAAAGCGTACTCGATTGTGAGAAACCTGTGTTACCTCCCAACACGGGACCGGGTAAAGGATCTCCGGGGTTGATGCGAGTAAGATTTATTGTTCCAAAACCAAAAGGATTGCCACTACCGGGACTGCCAATAGGGGTTTTATCTTCCTTAAGAAGAAGCCAGTTAAATGAAACTACCTTACCAACATCAAAATTATCTAGAGTAAAGACGAAACCGTCTAAGACATTAGGCCCGTTGTCAATGGTTTCTGGATCTGCTACTGGATTAAAATCGGGATTAAAGGAGGGATAAAGTGCGTTGACCTGATTAATAATGTGTTGAGTGGTTCCTCCTTGAGAAACAAAAGGAACAGTCATTTGGATTGCTAGTAAATCAATCTTAGAAATGGGAGTGCCTCCTGACCATAAAACACCTGTTTTTTGAGACGGCTTATTAGGATTACTGTTTCTCGTTGCTACTGACCAATCATTAGTTTTTACTTGATTACCTAGAGGAGGTGTATAGTCCTCCCCTATCGCTCGACCATTTTTATCTACAGATGCATCTACTAAAGAAGGAGTTTGTTTCTTGATTACTTCCCCAAAACCCGTTCCCTTATTGAAACTAAGGTCGATACCACTTGCTGGTTGATTTGACCAATTCAAAGATTCAAACTCAAATTCAAAACGATTATTTTGGGGGTCTCCTGTTGATTGTTTAATGTCTGTAAAGCGGAAGCAAAAAACTGTCGGCAGTGGGGGTTTTTCAGGTGGTTGTGGAACTTCAGGATCGGCAAAAGCAGGACTAACTGCTGCTCCGACAAATATTCCAACACTAAGTCCAACTTTGGCTAAATTTATTGAATACTTACAAAAAGTTTTGAGGTACTTCATTTTGTCTCCTTATTTAAGGCTAAGTGTTACTCAATATATTTTTACCGCATATATTCTATTAGAGTGTTAGACTTCTATGATCTTTGTAATATTTATTTATTTATTTTTAATAAACTTAACAAAAAAGTTATTTCTTTCAAATCTCATCGGTAAAGGTCTCTAAAACGATTGGAATTTCGGCTCTCCCGACATCTTGGTAGTAATTAATAATAAGCTACATATTTACAATGGTGGGTTAGGTTGCGGATTAAAACTTATTGGTTTTTCATCAAAATTATCCCCCGCCTAACCCACCCTAAGAAATATAAGATTTTCGTATTACCATAAGTACGGGAGAGCCGGAATTTCTTAACCAAGTTTATCAAAGATTTTGAACATTGGCAAATACATTGATAAGAGAATAACCCCTACCAAACCAGCGATCATAACCATCATTAAAGGTTCAATAATACTGGTTAATGCTTTAACTGCTTGTTCAACTTCATCTTCATAAAAATCTGCTACTTTCATCATCATAGCATCGAGTTCCCCTGTTTCTTCCCCAATACTAATCATTTGAATCGCCAACTGAGGAAAAACGTTAGCATTTTGTAAAGCTAAACTCATCATCCCCCCTTGTTGAATTTCTGATTTTGCTCCATCTATTGCATTAGCAATTACTTTATTTCCCACCGTATTACAAACAATTTCTAAAGAGGTTAAGATAGGGACTCCAGAACGCATTAAAGTTCCAAATACTCTACAAAAACGAGCAACTGCAGACTTTTCATTTAAGTCACCAAAGAGGGGCATTTTGAGCAAAAATTTATCAATTTGTAAGCGGCCAATAGGGGTTTTATAATATTGTTTAATTCCAAAAACAAATCCAGAAATGCCCACAATTGGTATCAGAATTTTCCAACTCCGCATAATTCCACTTAAGAATAGCATAAATTGAGTTAATGCCGGAAGTTCTGTCCCTAAATCAGCGAAAATTTTAGCAAAAACTGGAATCAAAAAGATAGTCATACCGAAGAAAACTAGAACTGCCAAAATTCCCACTGTAACCGGATAAGCCATAGCCGATTTAATTTGGTTTTGTAGTCTAGCCATATCTTCAAGAAGTTGAGCTAAACGGTTAAGAACTTCATCGAGTACCCCCCCCGTTTCTCCTGCTTCTACCATACTGACATAAAGCTGATCAAAACAGTCAGGATGTTTCGCTAAAGCTTCGGATAAACTAATCCCTTGTTGAACTTCTGTGCTAATAGCAAGTAAGGCTTTTTTTAATTTAGGATTACTTGCTTGATCCGATAAAACTCCTAAACAACGAACAATGGCAACTCCGGCATTAATCATTACAGAAAATTGACGAGAGAACACGGCTTTGTCCTTGACTTTAACCGAACTCATCATCGAATCTAGCCCACCTAGATTAATTTCTATCCCGGCTTTACTGATCTTACCAATGGCAGGATATTGTTGTCTAAGCATTGCTCTTGCTTGTTCAGGAGACATTGCTTGTATTTTTTGCTTAGAAATTTTTCCTTTGCTATCTTTAACTTGTGCAATATAAGTAGGCATTTTTTTAACCAACAATAAACCGTGAATAATTAATTATTAAAATTAAATACGAGCTTTCGCTTTTAATCCTGTACTAGCACCAGCAACTAACCGTTGTAATTCATCGGGTCTACCACTTTTAGAAATTGCTTCTTCAAAAGAAACGCTGCCACTTACTACCATACTGGCTAAAGCTTGTTCCATAGTTTGCATTCCTAATTTCATCCCTGTTTGAATAGCTGAATAGACTTGTCCTGCTTTTCCTTCTCGCATTAAGTTAGCAATAGCTGGTGTTACTATCATAATTTCTTGAGCCATTGCTCGTCCAAATTCTCCGGGTTTGGGGTTTTTCTTTTTGACTAAACATTGACTAAAAACTGCAATCAAAGAGTTAGATAACATGGCCCGAATTTGCGATTGTTGATTAGCGGGAAATACGTCAATGATCCTATCAAGAGTACCTGCTGCCGAATTAGTGTGTAATGTGCCAAAAACTAAGTGTCCAGTTTCTGCGGCAGTGATCGCTAAAGCAATGGTTTCTAAATCTCGCATTTCTCCCACAAGGATAATGTCTGGGTCTTCCCGTAAAGATGCTTTTAACGCATTAGCAAAAGATTTCGTATCTTCCCCTTTTTGTCGCTGATGAAAGAGGCTTTTGACATTAGGAAAAACATATTCAATAGGATCTTCAACCGTCAGAATATGCTCACCTCTTGTACGATTAATTAAATCTAAAATAGCTGCCAGAGTTGTAGTTTTTCCTGAGCCTGTTTGTCCCGTTACTAATACCATTCCTCTTGGACGTTCAGCCATTTCTCGGACAATATTAGGTAAACCTAACTGTTCAAAATTAGGAATTTTAGAGGATAAAGCCCGTAAACAAGCAGCATAACAACCCCGTTCTTTATAGACATTGACCCGAAATCGAGCTAACCCTTTTACCCCATAAGAACAGTCTAATTCCCAATTTTGTTCTAACTCTTTGCGTTGGGTATTATTGAGCATACTAAAAATGAGTTTTTGACTTTCTTGAGGAGATAAAGGTTCTTCATCAATAGGAGCCAATTTTCCACTAATACGAAAATAAATAGGCGCACCCGCTTGAATATGCATATCAGAGCCACCCATTTCTACAAGTTGCTCCATTAAGTCTTCAATCATCATGTCCATAGCCATAATTTTGTCTCCTAAATTAATAAGTTAGTTGTTAATAAATCGAGGGGTCATACAATAGGGACAGTCCATCCATTCCTGTTGTAATTCAGCCGAACAGGTTTTACATTCAAGAGAACTCTTACGTTTAGCTTTTAACTCCGACTCAAGTCCTGTATCCGTAAACGTTACCCGTTCCACTTCTTCGAGAGTGGTTAATCCTTCTTGTACCAATTGCAAACTATAAGCTAGGATGGTGATCATCCCTTCTTCAACAGCAGCATCTTTAATACGGTCAGTGGTGGCCCCTTCATTGACTAAACTTTGAATGCGTTCTGTATTACGCATCACTTCGTAAACCCCAACCCTTCCTTTGTAACCACTACCGCCACATTTTTGACATAATGTACCACTGGTTTTAGCTGCGGTAATTTCCTCTGGGGTCAATGTGTTAGATTTGTAGATAGTGGCTTCTTCCTCATTAGAAGCTGATAAGCCAAAACGTGCTAATTCCGCTTTACTAGGGTTATAAGCGACCCGACACTCACTACAAACCCGTCGCATTAACCGTTGGGCCAATACCCCTAATAACGCCCCAGAAATCATAAATGGTTCAACCCCCATTTCATCCAAACGGGCGATCGCACCTGCTGCGTCGTTGGTGTGTAAACTGGTTAATACCAAGTGACCCGTTAATGCTGCCTCAATAGCAGTTTTAGCCGTTTCTACGTCCCTGGTTTCCCCTACTAGGATGACATCGGGATCTTGGCGCATAAATGCCCGTAAAATTGAGGCAAAGTTCATGCCTTTTTCCCGAATAACCTGCACTTGAGTAATACCTGGTAAGGAGTATTCAATAGGATCTTCGGCGGTACTGATATTAACCCCTGGATGGTTTCTTTCGGCTAAAACCGAATACAAACTGGTAGATTTACCACTTCCGGTGGGCCCCGTCACTAATAATAAGCCAAAAGGACGACTGGCTAAGTCTCTAACAATTTGTAGAGTTTCTTGGTTAGTAATTAATTTATCTAATCCTAATTGGGTAGAGGAATTATCTAAAATCCGTAAACAAACTTTTTCCCCATAGCGACTGGGTAGGGTATTAACCCGAAAGTCCACTTTACGTCCTTGATAAATGCGTCGAATTTTACCATCTTGAGGGAGACGACGTTCAGCAATGTCTAAGTCAGACATAATTTTGAACCGCGCTACCACTGCTGGAGTGACTTTCCGGGGTAGGGGATCAAAAGCTTGATGGAGTACCCCATCTCTTCGGAAACGAACCCGTAAAGCTTCTTCTTGCGGTTCAATATGAATATCTGATATGCCTTCTTGTAGGGCTTTGGCCAGAATTTTATTGACCAAATTAATAACAGGGGCTTGATGAGCATCGTCAGAGTCAAGGGCATCATGACTTTCATCCTCTGTTGATGCCATAGTAGCATCAAGATTGCCCATAATATCGGTCAGATCAGCCATTTTTTCCATGGCCTGTTCTTTAGTTAACCGATCTTTTTCCTGGTCAAGTTCTGCTTGCAGTTCATGATATTGTTCTAGGAGTTGGTCATAATCTTCTTGGGTAATGACCATCCGTCGCAGATCTAAGCCTCTGGCCCGTAAGATCCTGTTAAGATCGTCTTGGGCCGCCAAATTGTCAGGATCAACCATGGCCACCAAAACCGATGGGGGATTGCCTTCATGTTTAGAAATGGGTAACAATTTATGACGACGACAGATATCAAAAGAAATTAACGTCTCAATTAATTCGGCCATCTGCCGATCTGCCACTGGAGACACTTCGGGATCAACTGAGTCTACACCGTAGAGGATTTTGAGTTCAAATAAATGATGTTTTTTATATTGTCTAAATAACTCCGGGGGTAACTGTTGACCCGTCATTACTTGTAGGACATCCGTTAGGGGACGACCTGATTTACGGGTTTCAACAAGGGCCTGTTTCATCTGTTCCGGGACAACATACCCAGCTTCGATGAGTTTATTGCCAAAGGGGGAAAAGTAATTTCGTAGGGCAACAGCGCGGCTACGCTTTGAGGCAGTGGAGTTCGTCATAAGGCAGTAGTCAAAGTTCCTTAGATATCCTCAGTATTCCCAATGTTGTGATTCAAATTACTATGTTGGCCAGATTTTTTTGCTATGGTCGGAGCAGTTAGGCTCTCCCGACATCTTGGTATAAAATGTATAATCAGCTACAATACTTAATATTAAGCTAAGACGCATTTAAAATGGTTATAGATAATTTCAGTACAAAAATTCAAACTCTTTCTCCGGCGCTCCCTTGCTCCGGCGCTCCCTTGCAGTCTCAACTACCAATTTAGATGCGTGACAGCTTAGGACTGATGCAACTTTAATGACTTTGATTGTTTACGATATTGGGTCTATAGAACCCATTTGGGATCTTTCCCAGAATCTCTACATAGTCAGGATTAAGAAGAAATCATCCAATTTGCTAAAACCATCATAAGTTCAATCTTTCGATAGAGATCCCAAATGGGTTCTATAAAATCCCAATTTATAATTTATAATTTATAATTTATAATTCATAACACTTAATATGGTAGGTTACGACGCGCCTTAAAAGTTATGGGTTTTTCATCAAAATCATAGCCGCGTCTAAGCTAAAACGCATTTACAATGCGTTTTAGCAAGGCAAAAGGCAAAAAGCAAAAGGCAAAAGGATTATAGCTTTTTTCTTGCATTTAACCAATAAACAGTTTAAATGCACAACAGCTTAACCCACCCTACGAATTATAAGTTTTACTTATCACCACAGGTACGGGAGAGCCAATATTTTTAAGTACAAATTGAGTATTAATAAGCAGTAGGGGTCAACGGCTTTCTTTAGACAAGACAAATACATTCCCTTCATTGCCTCTAGCAACCCGTAGATCTTCATCTAAATAAGTAATTTCTAACCAGCCGTTTTGTTCCCGATTTTCCATGCTAAAATCAATGGGGAAAAACTTTTTTCCGGCCTCAATTTCTTCAATTAATTGATTAGGTGATTGATAGCCTAATAATTTTTGTGAGCCAATAATATAGCGTTCAAACTTGACATTAACCCGTTTTTCTGATATGATCTCAAATCTTGCCGCCACACTTACAATTCCCTCTAAAAAAGGAACTCCCACAATTTCTGCAATATTATAAAGTTTGCAGTCTGTTGTCCGAATACATTGATAAATTTGCCCCAATTGTAATAGAGGAACTTTATCTAATCCTAAAATTCCTCTACTGGTTGTATATAATAATCGCCAGTTTCCTTCTAATAAGTCTAATGCTTCTAAGGGTTTGGGTGTTGGGTTATGATCTTCGAGTTGTTCTAGGGACGAAAGTACCCTCACTCTATCCATTTCTGTCGCTAATAAACCCCGATTTTTTCCGGCGATCGCTTCTAATAATCTGGCTTTTTCTTTCATCTTTCAATACCTTAAACAATGGATAATGGATAATGGGCAATTACCTCTACCTTTAAAATAGAGGATTAAACTTTAATTATCAATTGTTAGGTAGATCAAATAATACTTGAGTCATATATTTATGGGCCCAAGCATCACCAAATGCTTTCTCTAAAACTCGTCGAGTTTTATCATTTTGTTGTTGCTTAGTACAATAATATTTTTGTCCAGCAATATTAAGTTCTCGTTGTTGTTCAGAAACGGGAGATAATTGGGTAGCTTGTTGACAGTGTATCCGTAAAAAACCGGCCACACGAGAGATAAATTGACTTTCTTCTTCTGGGTTATGAGGCCGAATAAATAAACAATATTTTGAGAAAATATCGCCCCATTCCGGCAAATCACGGGATTCTGTAAAATTAACGGAAGGTAATTGTTCTAAAGCTTGATGGTATTCTAAAGGAAGCACTAATTCTGAGTTAGTGGGAGATAAATCAGCGATCGCCGCACTTACTCCCCCCCGACCAGCAACAATATCACAACCAAACATCGGTAAAGAATACTCAGGATTAGGAAACATAACACAATGAAGAATATCTAACCCTTGCCCAACTTTAGCCAATTCTAGGTGAAGTTTGCGAAATTGAGGGGTTTGATAACAACAATTGTCGATCACCAGTTTTTGCCCTTCAAGTCGTCCTTCTACATAGCCTAACCCATCGGGTAATTCATAGGGAGATAGAGATAGATATTGTTGCCACTGAGAGACAATTACTTCTGCTAATTGACCAATCAGAGGATGCAGTTGAGAACGAATCGAGGTCGGGTTAATTTCTATCATATCAGGGTAAAATAGAAGAATAATAGGATTTTAGGACTAGGGGCAGGTTTTTAACCAAAATTCATGATGCTAACAAAGATATTAGCAAGATCTAGATTATTTCAGGATATACTGAGGATGACCCCTAACTCTATCGATTCAGAAATAACTTAACGTTTGGAGATATTTATGTTTGGATTAGGATGGACTGAAGTAATTATAATCCTAGTGGTGTCTTTGTTTATTTTTGGCCCTAAAAAATTTCCTGAAATTGGAGCGTCACTAGGAAAAACTTTACGGGGTTTTAAAGAAGAAATCAACCACCCGACGGATGATGATCATTTAGATACTTAAGGATTAATTTAACACGGTTTCAATGGCTGATTCTAATTCTTGTTGACTTAAATCTGTGACAAAAAAGACTTCTTGAACGGTTTTTCCTTGTCTGGCGATCGCTTTATATCCGCCTCGAATTGGTACGGAAATCCGTAATTTTAAGTGAGGACAATGGCCTCTAGCACGGCCAATGACTCCTGGTGTAATAGTAGAAATTTGGGTGTAATTAAGCAATTTTTCGAGAATAGGAATCAATCCGTCTAGATGAGTCGAATGATTCCAAACCAGTCGTCCTTTGTCCTCTTGCGCCATTTTAGGCTTCCTCCAAGGGGGCCATGGTTAACCCTTCTCGACGTAATTGTTGATGATACAGTTCTGCTTGTTCTTGAGGCCCCACCCAAACGAGTGCTTGCCCTTCATAATGTACTTGATTAGTGAGTTCCCAAGCGCGATCGCTACTCATGGCGGGGATATACTTAATTAAGCAGTTAGACACATGCTCAAAGGTGTTGAAATCGTCATTCAGGACAATCACCTTATAATTTGGGTAAGACTTAGGAACTACTGCGGTAGCCCGTTTAGGTGCGACAGTTGGAGAAGTCGCCATAGCTTTGACTGTGGTAGACAATCTCATGGTCATTAAAGTTTAAAAATTGAGGAGAGAGCCAAAACATTTGTATGAAGAATATCTTATCATTTTACGGCTCAATAATATTAATTAGGGGCGAAGGAGATAATTGTTCAGATGATAAGACATTAATCAACTCTTTTTTTTGAACCTTCTCTTTTTATTTTAATCATTTTCTTCCCTATTAATACAGTTCACTATCTATTTTTTTGATCATAGCGATCGCCTTGGTTTGACACAGGTGATCGCTATCGGTACAATCTATATATAGCAAGGGTTTTAGCTTAATTTGACACCAATGGTGCCTCAACCCAACCGACAAGATCAGCTATGATGATGTTAAGAATTGTAATGTTTAAAACGCTTTTCCTGTGAGGGCGATCGCATACTGATATAAATATAACAATGGGTCAGTCTGATCAGCTTAGACTCTGTACAAGCTCTACATGAAAAGATTTGCCGTTGTCGTTTTTGCCGGAGAAGTAATATGACCAATGAATTGATTTACGAAATTTCCACATTATTACTGGTTCTAGGTGCTTCTCGCATCAATTATCGGCAACTTCGTAACAGTTGGGTGAAACAACAAGCATTGCTGTTAGGGAAGCAACAAGAATTAATTCTGGAGACACAAACTCTCAAAAATAATTTAACTAATGTGGTAGAGACGAATGAATCTCTAACGCAAAATAATCATCAACTGAAACAGAGTTTATCAGAAATTACACAAAATTTAACGACGCTTCAAGGTAAAGTTAGTGAGTTAGACCAACAAAAAATTAATTTATCCAATAATTTAAAACAAGAACAAGATAAGGTTATTTCTCTGCAACAAACTGCTACGAGTTTAGAACAAAAGCAAGAAAAATTACAAACTGAATATCAGCAACAAGTATCTTCACTGCAAAAGCAACTTGATAGTTTACAGCGAGAAAAAGAACAAACTTTTAATCAACTGCAGCAAGAAACAAGAAAAGCAACCGCGACACAACAACAGGTTAATAGTTTAACTCAACAATTAGAGTCAGAGAAACAACTAATTACCAATTTAGAGACACAAGTTAAAACTGTTGAACAAGAGAAGGTAACTTTTGCTAAAGAGTTAGAATCACAGGTTAATAGTTTAACTCAACAATTAGATTCAGAAAAACAACTAATTACCAATTTAGAGACACAAGTTAAAACTGTTGAACAAGAGAAGGTAACTTTTGCTAAAGAGTTAGAATCACAGGTTAATAGTTTAACTCAACAATTAGATTCAGAAAAACAACTAATTACCAATTTAGAGACACAAGTTAAAACCGTCGAACAAGAGAAGGTAACTGTTACTAAGGAGTTAGAATCACAGGTTAATAGTTTAACTCAACAATTAGATTCAGAAAAACAACTAATTACCAGTTTAGAGACACAAGTTAAAACTGTTGAACAAGAGAAGGTAACTGTTACTAAGGAGTTAGAATCACAGGTTAATAGTTTAACTCAACAATTAGATTCAGAAAAACAACTAATTACCAGTTTAGAGACACAAGTTAAAACTGTTGAACAAGAGAAGGTAACTGTTACTAAGGAGTTAGAATCACAGGTTAATAGTTTAACTCAACAATTAGAGTCAGAAAAACAACTAATTACCAGTTTAAAGACACAAGTTAAAACTGTTGAACAAGAGAAGGTAACTGTTACTAAAGAGTTAGAAGAACAGGTTAATAGTTTAACTAAAGAGAAAGATAAGCTAGAAACTAAACTAAGAAAAATTGAAACAACTGAAACTAAATCTCCTCCTAAGTCTGAAGCTTTAGTTTCTACTAAAGCTTCAGAGGAAATAAAGGTTTCTCTTACTCCCAAATCTGAAGCAAAAGTAGAAACTAAGGTAGTAGAAGAAATACCAGTTTCTATCCCGCAAAAAGTAGAAACTAAGGTAATAGAAAAAGAAGACGAAATTGTAATCCCTGTTACTGAAAAAGTAGAAACTGAAAAGAAAGTTAGCCAAAAAGATGACAAAAAAAAAGAAGAAGAAAGTCAAGAAACGGTAAAAAATGAGCATGTTTTGACCGGCAAAAAAATCGTAATTGCTGGTAGTTTATCCCAAATAAATCGAGATGAAGCCAGAATATTGTTACAAAAATTACGGGCAACCATAACCACTTCTCTAAGTTCTAAAACTCACTATATTGTTGTGGGGAAAGAACCTGGTGATAAACTCAAAAAAGCACAAAAATTAGGAATTCCTCAACTAACAGAATCTGAATTTGTCGAATTACTAAAATAGATTCTTTGAAATTCCTTCAGCCTGAAGGCTGATGCTATAGAGACTAAGCCTGCCTTTGCAGGCTTTTTAATCTAAATAATTAATATTAACACTGCTTGATTCTGCTGCTGTCATCTAGAATAATCTTAAGACAGCATCAGGAGGTTTCTGTGGCATTATATGCGGACTTACATCGTCATTTAGGAGGTTCCGTTGTTCCGAGAATTCTCTGGCGGTACTTTAAGCGACATAACCAAGAAATGGCGCAAAGATTCCCCAAATATCCCGCTTTTGAGGAATTTTACACCCGCAAACGGAATACCCTAGATGAATACCTAGAATTACACACCCTGGTAGAGAGTGTACAAACGGAACAGACGCTTCCCTATTTTATTTATCGACTAATTCGGGGGGCGTATATTTTCGAGAATTTAGCTTATTTAGAATTGCGCTATACTCCTTATTTGCGTACACCTGAACATCTTAGTCAAAATCAGAGAATTGATGAGATGGCGAAAATTGTGCAAATTGTGGGAAAAGCCAGTCAAGTTCACGAATATCCCATCATTATTAGTCAAATTCTCTGTATGCACTCCCGTTTACCCTACGAAGTCAATAAGGCTATTGTAGAGTTAGCTGCCAACATGGGAGATTATGTTTGTGCGATCGATGTTGCAGGGGGAGACTCTCATTATGGCGATCGCTTAGACGAATTTATCAGTCTTTATCAATATGCGCGATCGCTAGGACTCAAAACAACCGGACATTTGTATGAAACGCCTCAAGGTTGTTATCCAGCATTATTGCCTTATTTAATGCGAATTGGTCATGGAATTCAAATTCCTTTGAAATATCCCGAATTATTGCCTGAAATTGCCCGATCAAATCAGTGTTTAGAAGTGTGTCCTACTACTTATTTAAAGACAGGAACTTTAGAGGATTTATCTGAGTTAAAAGTGGTATTTGATCGCTGTTTTGATGCGGGTGTTGATATTGCAATTTGTACGGATAATGCGGGGTTACATAATGTCCGTCTACCCTTTGAATACGAAAATCTTTTGACCCAAGATGTGATTGATTTTAAACAGTTACAAGCTTGTCAAGATGCAGCTTTTCGTCATGCTTTTGCTTGGCCCCATAAAGAACGTCCTGCTTCTTTATTAACTGATTTACTCAAAGATAATTCTCCTGAAAAGATGTTATTATCTGTGTAATTTGGTAAGGTGGGCAATGCCCACCCTACTAATTTTTATAAATTTTACTATGATGGCCAATTTTAATTACCAAAACAACTAAAATGTTATTCTCGACTCGATAAATAATTCGATAGTCTCCTATTCTTACTCTTAATCTTCCTTCTCCATTTGTGAGTTGTTTAAAATCAGGAGGATAAGGATTTATTTTTAATGTTTCAATTTTGTTTTTGATTCGTTCCTGAATATCTTTGGGAAGTTTTGACAGTTCTTTCTTAGCACTTTTTAGGAATTCGATTTTATATTCTGTCATATCTTAGATTATAATCCTAAATCTTGTTTGACATCTTCCCAGGAAATGCGTTCTTGATTATCAGGATCGGTTTCAGCTATGATAGCATCTCTTACATCTAATAAGTCTTCTAATTCTTCTGTATTAATTACCGTTAAATTTCCTTGACTAATTTGTTCTAAAAGTTCATTAACAGACAAGTTTAATTGATTCCCAAGGTTCGTAATACCTGTGAGAATATCTTGAGAAAGGGTTAGTTGAGTCATAGTAATTTAAAGGTGTTGTGATTTATTCTAGTTTAGCAAATAATTTTTTATTTCTCAATTTTACCAAATTAATTCTAAATTTAAGACAAAATTAGGTAAGATATTTTCTCCTAATAAAGTATTAGGATTATCTAATATTTCAACTTCTCTACCTTGTCGATAAATTTCGATTTTTTTATCTTTTCGATTAATCAGCCATCCTAATTTTGTTCCATTTTCAATATACTCTATCATCTTTTCTTGCAAAGGTTTTAAACTATCGCTAGGGGAACATAATTCAATGACGAAATCAGGACATAAAGATAGAAATTTTTGACGTTGTTTAGGAGTTAAGTTATCCCATTTTTCTAAAGGTATCCAAGACGCATCAGGGGATCTATCTGCACCATTAGGAAGCTTAAAACCTGTAGATGAATCAAAAACTTTACCCAATTTATATTCCTTATTCCAAAGTTGAATTTGAAAATTAATCTCTGAATTTCTTTCTCCTGTTTCTCCTCCTGTCGGTGGCATAATAATTAAGTCTCCTTTGGCATTTTTTTCAAAACGCAAATCTCGATTATCTTGACAAATTTGATAAAATTGTTCATCGGTTAGATTAAGGGAATCTAAATTAATTTGTACTGAATCAACCATGATCTGTATTTACTCCATCAGTTTTGATAAAGTTGGTTATTTATTTTAGTATAGTTATTTTGAGAATTAATGCGGACAATATTAGGATATAATAGATGAGAGTTTACACAATCCGTAATCATGACCACTTACAATCAGGTACTTACTGAAATTCAGTCTCTTAGTCTCTCTGAACAACTACGGTTACTAGATGAGTTAAAAGTCTTAGTTAGTCATTCAATAGAAGTAGAAGGAGATGATGAAACGATTCCTATAGAAGACATTATGCAAAGTCAAACAGCTTGGGAAGATTATATATCAGGTAAGGATCAGGGAATTACTTCTCAAGATTTAAAACGCAAGTTGTTAGGAGAAAATTTTGCTTGATTATATTCTCTTAAAACAAGCAGAACGCTATTTACAGCGAATGCAACCTGATGATCAACTTCGCATTATTAATGCTTTAGATTCCTTAATTTCTAATCCTTTAACCCTAGATATTAAACCCTTAAAAGGTCGTCCTGAATTTCGTTTGCGTGTGGGGAAGTATCGGGTATTATTTATAGAAGATCAAGATAAGCAAGTTTATGTAATAACTGCAATTGGTTCTCGTGGTGATATTTATAAATAAATTATGAAGATACATTATAAATTCTGACTCGCTATAATTTTACTAACTTCTTGAATAGACAACTCTAAAACTTCAGCAATTTGTTCTACAGTTAATCCTAATTTAACTAAGCGGGGAATAGTTTCTCTTTTTGTTTTCTTCTGAATAGAGTCAATTATAATTTGATCATCGGGAATAATATCATTATTTTCTTCAATATCAGGATAAGAATTAGAACAAAAATTAAGTTTGTCAACTTGGCTACTATTCACAATAATACCATAGTTATTTTTACCGACTACTCTTTCAACTGTTGCCCGAAAATTAGACTTATTAATATCTTCACCTAATGTATCAGAAAGAACTTGCCAAAGTTTATAAGCTTCATCTTTTGTATGACCTTTGCTACAGTTATATTCTTTAGCGATGTCAGCATATTTTTGACCGTTTAAGACTCCTTTTAAAATAGACATTTGTAAGCTATCAATATGTTTTCCTGTTGAGGAGAATATCAACTCATCTAAGTAGCTGACTAATTCTTGAGAATTCATACTTATTCAATGGTTTGTGATCAGTCTTTATCCGCCATATTACGCTAAAAACAGTCTTTTGTAAAGATTATTTAGAAAACTCCCGTCTTTATCTGACTAATTATTTTAGACATCAATCAGTACACTAAGACAAAATAATATTACCCTCTTGAAATTAGTCTCGAAACCAGTATGATGCGTGTAATGCACCTTATTTGTAGGTATTTATTTTAAAATAATAATATAGAGAAACTTTTGTTAACTAAATTATAGACTGGTGGGTTACGACGCGCCCTAAAAATTATTAGTTTTTCCTCAAAATTGTTGCCGCGTCTAACCCACCCTACGATCTAAGTTTTTGACGGTTAGCAATTTCCATTAATAATCTTAACGCTTTATTAACTGCTTCATCATTAGGAAACGCTTGAGCAATATCTGGTTCTAATAACACCAAATTTGTTCCTTTTCGATAATCTTGAGCATATTTTCCTCTAACTCCCCCTTCCATTTGGACAAAATCATATTCATCTCGTAAATCATCCGTCAATTCGTGATCAAAGTCCTGACTCATAAAATTTCCGTTCCTTTTTCGTTGCTAATCGTACACTAATTATTCTAATTCGTTTATCTCTATCTGTATGAGAAATGACCAATAAACGATTATCTTTAGATAATCCTATTGTAAGATAGCGCATTTCTCTAAAGGAATGATCAGGGTCTGGAAAAGTAACAGAGAAATCATCATAAAAAACCGTTACACCTTCTTTAAAAGATACTCCATGCTTATTTAGATTAATCTCGGCTTTCTCAGGATTCCATTCAAACTGCATACCCTAATCACTTTTTTATATTAATTCAATTATAATACCAATAATCGATCTTATCCTTTAAGATAAACTAGGTTTTATTAACTAGAACTCAGGTTTATTATTTCTCTATCATGTCCTTATCTGATCAGATTATTGTTCCCTTAGATGTATCTAGTTTAGACGAAGCGATCGCTGATCTTGTAGGGTGCATTAACAAAGTGTAATGCACCTTATTTCACTTCTAAATTAAGTCGTTAATTTGATTGATAATTCTGTCAATATCTCTAACCAATAATCTAGCTTCATTAATAGTAATTTGTTCCTGCGGTAATTTATAATGATTCTCATTTTTAAACTCTGGATAAAGAAACTTAGAACGATAATAACTTTTTTCTATTCTAATAATAACTGAAGCTAAACTCTTAATATTTACATACTCAGCTAAATGTTTTTTACAAAATCCCAAAAACATCCTTAATTTAGTTTCATGGTTAAGGGGAATCGTACTTTTAAAATGAAGAATAACTGCAACGGCTAAAGATTCCAAAGCGTGATAAATCAGAAAACCAATTACTTCTTGAATATCAATTCCTAAAGATTGATGTTTCTTAGCACTTTCTAAATATCTTTGTGCTGTTTTAAGATAAGCTTCTTTGGCTTTCATAAACAATAATACTGTTATTTATATTTTTTAGAATATCATTCTGACGTTGCTCAAATTCAGTATAATTAATATTATTTAGAATGGGAATGATTAAAAATTCAACCAAAAAATCTGCAAATATCTCTGACAATTGATAAGTTATTTCTGAATCTTCAGTAAAATCTCCAAATATCAATACATGAATAACTTCTCGTTCTTTTTTTTGCAAAATAATACTATGATTGTCTAACTTATCATAATCATTATAGATATTTTCAACGATAATTAAATCAATTGGTAAGGTTTTCAGATTTTCTCTATTTTGAATTAAACTAATATTAAGAAACTGATAAAATCCCAAAAAATCATCAAGAGAATTTTTGTCTATTATTTGATTTTTAATAGACTCAATAATGCTAATTTTATCAATAACAGTCATAAGTTATACTTTCCAATAAAATACATTTTAGCTTATCCTTTAAGATAAACTAGGTTTTATTAACTCGAACTCAGGTTCATTTTTTCTCTATCATGTCCTCATCTGATCAGATTATTGTTCCTTTAGATGTATCTAGTTTAGACGAAGCGATCGCCCTAATAGATAAACTCCCCCCCGTCACCTTTTGGAAAGTGGGGTTAGAATTATTTGTTGCTACCGGCCCCGAAATCTTAAAAATACTTAAAGAACGACAAAAACGCATTTTTTTAGACCTTAAATTCCATGATATCCCTAACACTGTGGCGGGAGCTTGTAGCAGTGCCAGTCAATACGGGGTAGATTTATTAACCCTCCATGCAACTGCGGGCAAAAACGCCTTAAAAGCTGCCACTGAAGCGATTAAAGATAGTCCGTCCCCCCCTAAATTATTAGCCATTACCCTGTTGACCAGTTTAAACTCACGAGAATTAGCTTTTGATCTGAAAATACCTCTAGAATTGCCAGAATACGCCTTAGAAATGGCTTTATTAGCCCAAAAATGCGGCATTAATGGGGCGGTATGTTCTCCTCAAGAAGTCAGTCAGTTACGTCAAAGTTGTGGCCCAGATTTTTTATTAGTATGTCCAGGAGTTCGCCCCAGTTGGGCCGAAAAAGGTGATCAACAAAGGGTTATGACTCCCGAAAAAGCGTTTAAAGCAGGGGCAAATTATTTAGTGATTGGTCGTCCGATTACAATGGCTAATGATCCGATCGCTGCTTGGGAACGAATTTGTGAAGAATTATAACTAATCTAATATAATTCGTGACACAGGCATCCTGCCTGTGAGAAGTTGGAAGGACAAAAAGATGAAACTTTGGCTTTTGGGACTGGTGATCATCATAGATGGGTTAATCTTTGGAGGATGGGTCAACGCTCAAGTAAAAAATACAGCAGTAACTTGTCCTACGGATGTAGAAACCTTAATGGAGTTGATGCTCAAAGATTTGCCCAGTTATGCCAATCGTGTCACCCAACGCACTAGAGACGGTGATCGCCAGGAACAAGTATATAATTATATTTTGTTGGCAGGAAGACCCGAATTTGAGCCTTTACCCCTCACTAATTTACAATATAAGCCCGTTCTATCGGATACCACCAAACAATTCTTTTTTACTACCTTAGAACGACAATATAATCAACAAAAAGCAGTAAACTTACAAAATTATTACTGGTTATTTTTGGCCCCTACCTCTGAGGGATGGTACTCAATCTTACTGTTTACCCAATTAGCTAGTATAGAAGGTGCTAGTCTCCCCTTACCCCCCCAAGATGCCAGAAATGGAGCCATTGGTCAAGGAATTAGTCTCTGGTTGCGAGATTGTCGGGCCGGGATATTAAGGAAACATAATTGAGCAAATTGCTCTAAACTCAAACAAAGAGTTCACAAACATCTCTGGTATTGATTAATTTAGGATGAGTTGATGCTGTCTCTATTGCAGATAAAAAATTTTGCTTTGGTTGATCAGTTAACCTTAAAATTTGGTCAAGGTTTAAATGTCTTGACGGGAGAAACTGGCGCAGGTAAGTCTATTATTCTCGATGCTATTGATATTGTTTTAGGGGGTAAAGTTAATCATCGTTTTATTCGTCAAGGAACTTCACAAGCGTCTATTGAAGCAACTTTTTTGGTTGATTCTTCTTTGATAAAATGGTTAGAACAACAACAACTTGAACTCTTAGAAGAAGGAACTCTTATCTGTCATAGAGAATTAACTTTGACTGGGGAAAGTTTGCGATCGCGTTGTCGAATTAATGGAGTTTTAGTTAATCTTCAATTAATGGCACAATTACGGGAATATTTAGTCGAAATTACAGCCCAAGGACAAACAGTACAGTTAATGGATAGTACCCGACAACGGGAGTTACTTGATTTGTATGGAGGGTCTGAAATTCTACAGCAAAAAAAAGTCGTAGAATTAGCTTATGAACAGTGGAAATTAACAGAAAAAACTCTAGAAAAACGCCGTAAATCTGATCAAGAACGGTTACAACGTCTTGATATTTTAGAGTATCAACGTCAAGAATTACAAGAAGTTCAATTAAGTGATTCTGATGAATTAGAACAACTTCAACAAGAAGGAGAACGTCTTTCTCATGTGGTGGAATTACAACAATTAAGTTATCAAACTTATCAAGTTCTTTATCAAAATGATCGGGGTGAACCCGCGATCGCTGATCGGTTAGCTGATGCAGAAAATCTCTTGACAGATATGGCAGAATATGATAATAAAATTGAATCTATTTTAGAGATGGTTAAATCAGCTTTAACCCAAGTGGTAGAAGCGGGACAAGAGATTAACCATTATGGGGACGCTTTAGAGGCTGATCCAGAGAGATTGACAGAGGTAGAGGAGAGAATTAACTTATTAAAGCGAATTTGTCGTAAATATGGCCCCAGTTTACAGGAGGTTATTAATTATTATGACAAATTACAAGTAGAATTTGCCGAATTAACTAATAGTGAACAGTCCATAGAAAAGTTAGAAAAAGATTATAAAATAGCTCAAGAAAAGTTTGATTTAGCTTGTCAAGAATTAACTAAATTACGTCAAAAAGCTGCTAGTCAATTAGATAAACAATTAGTTAAAGAATTAAAACCTTTGGCGATGGAAAAGGTTATTTTTGTTTGTCAAATTAGCCCTAGTAATCCAAATATAACCGGAAAAGATCAAGTTATTTTTTATTTTAGTCCCAACCCAGGAGAAAAAATTCAACCTCTGTCAAGTACGGCTTCTGGAGGAGAAATGAGTCGTTTTTTATTAGCCTTAAAAGCTTGTTTTGCTCAAGCGGAAAAGTCTTCTGGAACCCTTATTTTTGATGAAATTGATGCCGGAGTCTCAGGAAAAGTTGCCCAAGCGATCGCTAATAAGTTACATCATTTAAGCGAAACTTATCAAGTATTGTGTGTGACTCATCAACCCCTAGTAGCAGCTTTGGCAGATAATCATTTTCGGGTAGAAAAACAAATGATTGAAGAATCTGCTCAAGTTAAAGTAGAAGAAAATAGGCAATTAAATTTACCTGAAATTAGGACAGTAGTGAGAGTGCAAGAGTTAGATAATTTACAAACTAGACGAGAAGAATTAGCCCAATTAACGGGAGGACATTCAGCAGATGATGCGATTGAATTTGCTCAGTCATTATTAGTTAAAGCAGAAGCGTATCGCTTGGGAAAGAAATAAATTTTATTGCTAAAAATTCTATTATTGTTAATAATAGAGGCAAAAGTTTAATTATGTTAATTATACTGATTGGGTTGATCGGTTATTGGGCATTCAATTTTTATATTATTATCAAATAGGGGAGTTAAAATGAATACAAAATTGTTAGATTCTTTAGTTCAAATCATTCATTCTTTAAGTCAAGAAGAACAAAAGATTCTGCAACAAAAATTACTCATAAATTCTTCAGAAGTTGAAGAAATTAACTTAGAAAAATTAACAGCTTTAGAAAATGATCCCTTTGTGGGAATGTGGCAAGAACGAGAAGATTTAGAAGATAGTTCCCAATGGGTTCGGCATCTGAGAAAACAGGAATGGATAAACTAAAATGACAGATACAATTCTCATCGATACTGATATATTAATTGATGTTAGCCGAAACATTACTACGGCAGTTAATCGGATTAAGGAGGAAGATAATAAGGCAAAGTCTTCAATTAGTGTCATTACAAATATGGAGTTAATTGTCGGTTGTCGTAACAAAAATGAGTTATCTAAATTGAATAATTTTCTTTCTCATTTCTACTTAATTGATCTGGATCAATCTATATCTAAAAAAGCTTTAGAACTTCTGACTCAGTATCGATTGAGTCATGGATTATTAATTCCTGATGCTTTAATTGCAGCTTCAGCAATCACTTTTAATATTCCTTTACTAACTAAAAATCAAAGTGATTACCGATTTATAACGGAATTAAATTTGTTATCTTACCCCTAAAATGAGTAAAATGCCATCATCCCATCATCCCATCATCCCTCCAGGGTTTTTCCATAAGGACAGAAAAAGACAAAGAAAAGTTTAATTGATAAAAAAACCGTTTCCAGTAATAATATAGTTCCCCTAGCGTGATTAACGGACGCCAAGCAACCATGAAATTTATTTGTAGTCAAAGTGATCTCAATAGTAATCTTTCTCTTGTTAGTCGTGCGGTTCCCTCTCGTCCCACTCATCCAGTATTAGCGAATGTTTTAGTAATAGCTGATGCGGCAAAAGGACGAGTTAGTTTAACAGCATTCGATCTCAGTTTAGGGATTGAAACTAGCTTTAGTGCGGATGTCACCGAAGGAGGTAAAATTACGTTACCCTCAAAATTACTCAATGAAATTGTTTCGAGACTTCTAGAAGGAGAAATTACCCTAGAGGTTGAGGAAGCAGAAGAAGGAGAAGAAAGCCAAAAAGTTAGTTTAATATCTGCATCGGGAAAGTTTCAATTTCGGGGTTTGAGTGCAGATGAATTTCCCACATTACCCACCGTAGAAGAAGGGGAAGCCCTACAGTTACCAATTAGTATGTTAACCGAAGGACTCAAAGGAGCTTTATTCGCGGCTAGTACAGATGAAGCTAAACAAGTTTTGACAGGAGTACATTTAACTGGAACTCAAGATAGTTTAGAATTTGCCGCCACTGATGGCCACCGTTTAGCCGTCGTAGAAACCACTTTACAACCCCAAACTGATGAAGAAGGAAAACCCGTAGAATCGGCTAATTTAGAAGGTTTAGAAGGGTTTCAAGCCACTATTCCGGCCCGGGCTTTACGGGAGGTAGAACGGATGTTAGCTAATCGTTCAGGTAGTGATACTATTGCCCTGTATGTAGATGAAGCGCAAGTGGTGTTTGAATTGGGGGAACAACGGTTAACCGTTCGTAAGCTAGATGGGGCTTATCCGGCTTATCAACAGCTAATTCCTCGTCAATTTAGTCGTAGTATTAGTTTAGAGAGAAAACGCTTTTTAAGCAGTTTAGAACGGGTATCTGTTTTAGCCGATCAAAAAAATAACTTAGTTAAATGTACTTTTGATGGAGAAGAAGAACAAGTTTCTTTATCTGTGGAGGCACAAGATTTAGGGAGTGCTAAAGAGTCTATGCCGGCCGAAATTACGGGAGAAAGTGGTGAAATTGCTTTTAATGTTAAGTATTTAATGGATGGGTTAAAAGCTTTACCCGCTAAAGAAATTAAAATACAGTTAAATCAAGGAAATCAACCCGTTATTTTTACCCCATTAGGAGGCTTAAAAATGACCTATTTAGTGATGCCTGTACAAATTGTTCGCTAATAACTTGTAGGGTGGGCAATGCCCACCTTACCTTTTTTGTTCTACTGAACTTGCCACGTAAAATTAATCAATTAATATAGGCTAAAGCCTAATTCTATAAGAACAAAGGCTGTCTACACAGCCTAATTCTAATCCTGGGTCGTCGGCTTAGTTTTTATAGTTTAACTCTGAGGGAGTTTAAGCCTATAAGTTTTAATCATTTTACATTCTAAGTTCGGTAGAGCTATCTTTTTGAACTAACTTAATAAAATGAATATCAATGCTTCTATAATTGATCAACGTCTCAATGCGCTTCAGGAGAATCTTCGACAAAAAGCAACAGATCTTCTTAACATTAAAGATGATAATAAGCTCAAATCTCTGGCTTTTGTCTATCTTTGTATCAAAACAGTTCTTGATCTCGAAGATGATGAAGTATTTGATTGTTTGACAGAAGGAGGTGGAGATTTTGGCGTAGATGGGATTCATATTTCTGATGAATATGATGGTGAATTTACTATTAGTTTATTTCAAGCAAAATATAAACAGAATTTAAACGGTGATGCTAACTTTCCTGAATCTGGTTTAACGGCTTTAGTTAACGCTATTCGTTACTTATTTGATCCCAATACTGAAATTCAAGCAATTAATGAACGTTTAACGATAAAAGTAGAAGCAGCACGCAGTCTTATTCGAGATGGTTATATTCCTCAAGTAAGGGTTTTAGCTTGTAACAATGGTTTATCTTGGAATCAAGCTGGTCAAGATATTATTAATAGAGAAAGCTTGGGAGATCAAGTAACATGGGAACATATTAATCATAACTATCTTATTACTCTTTTACAATCTACAAAATCGGTTAATGACACCCTACAACTTTCGGGTAAAGCAGTTATTGAAGATATGGATTTCAGTCGTGTTTTAATTGGTCGTATCTCAGTTCAAGAAATCGCAAAATTGATTGAAAGACATGGAGAAAGACTATTAGAACGTAATATCAGACGCTATCTTGGTTTACAAGGAAATCGAGTTAATGAGGCTATCCGTGATACCTTACAAAATCAAGACTGTACTAGCTTTTATTTCTATAACAATGGGATTACTTTAACTTGTGATAAATTTGCTTATAATGCGTTGCAAAGTGGTGATTATCAGGTAAAAATTGATAACTTACAAATTATTAATGGTGGTCAAACTTGTATGACAATTTATAAGACATTACAAGAACCTAACTTATTTGATAAGGTATCACAAGCCTATGTTTTAGTGAGACTTTATCAATTACCAAGCGATAATGATGATATTGTTCGTAATATAACCTTTGCCACTAATAGTCAAAATCCGGTTGATCTTCGTGATTTAAAAGCAAATGATCAACTACAACAACGTCTAGAAATGGACATTAAATCTTTGGGTTATACTTATCGACGTAAACGTACAGATCAAGGCAATAAAAATGATATTACTTCTGGTTCAGCCGCCGAAGCAATTTTATCGGTTTGGCGTTCTTCTCCTCATCAGGCTAAGTTTTTCTCCCGTGAACACTTTGGCAAATTATATGATAAAATTTTTTCAAATGATCTAAATGGAGCGCAAGTAATTTCGGCTGTTTTTCTCTATCGTATTGCAGAAAATCGTCGTCGTCGTCCTCACGAAAATGATCCTGTTTTCGTGCGTTATGCTTCATGTTTTATTGCCATGCAAATGGGTAAGCTTTTGTTGAAAGATTTAGGTATTCAGACACTCCCTAATCTTAATCATACTAATTTTTCTCAGGCAATTAAATTAATTGAACAGAAAGGCAATACAATTTACTTTGACCAAGCCTGTGAAGATATAGAAAAAGCTCTGAAAAATTTGTACAGTGATGATCATAAAAACATTTCTTTACAACAACTTTCAGCTACTTTCCGTCGTGGTGATTTGATTGAAAAACTTGAACATTTAGCTAGAATTTAGTTCTGTTAGTGTAAGGATTTAACAATTTTAAACTCCAACGGAACTATGGACAAAAAATCCTATTTTAAGCTATAATTAAGGAATTGAAAAAAGACAATCTTTAGTACCTTCTTTATATGAAGGAGTTTATTCTCAGTTATTAATGGATTTAACCCATCAATCAAGTGCTAATCAATCTTGGGTAGATGTGCCTAATTTAGATCAGTTTTTGGCTTAAAATTTATGGTACAATGATCATATTGATCTAGTGATTAAGATCACAGTAAATACAGTTAATAACTTATTATAATTAGCTTAATAAAACAATAAAACAAAATTATGGCTAAAGATGAGATTGATAAAAAAGTAAATAACTTGTATCAATTGGCTAAAAAACTTCCTGATGATACTAATTTACAAGAATCTATTGCTGTTATTAAGACATTAAGGCTTTCTCAAGGTCAATATAAAAGATGGAACAATGAATATAGAATTGATAATACAGAATTAAAGGAAGAAATTGAGCAACTGGAGGAAAATAATCAAGGGTTACAGGGACAAATAATTCAGATTTCTAATGACAATAATAAGTTAAAAATAGAAATTGTCAAACTCTCTCAAGATAATGATTCACTTAAATCAGAATTAGCAACTATTAATCAAGAAATGGTTCAATTAACTCAGGAAAAACAAAATATTTTAGCAGAAAAATCTAAAGTTATTGCTGAGCTTAAAAACATTGAAACTGAAATAGAATTAGCTGTTATGAAAGTTAAAGAAACTAAATCTTTATTTGGCAAATTTTCTATTTTATGGACAGTCATTTCCGGTATATTTCAAGATAATATAGGAGACTATGGCAAAATTGATAATGCTTTACCTACTTATGCTGATAAACCTCAAATGAATATTGATCCAGCCGCAATTGGTAAAGATTTACTTAATAGATAAACAGGAGAAAGTTTAAATCCATGTCAAGATTTAGTCAATTAATTCAAAATCTAGAAAATTTAGAAGAACAAGATATCAAAAACTCAGCCAAGGTTTTTGGAATAACTGCCACCTTATCCACTCGTTTAGCAGATATTTTGCAGGAGTTAGAATCGCCGACAAAACAACTATCTGCAACCAAGATTACTAAACAAGAATTACTCAAAAAGTACGGTAATTATGATAAAGCTTATACTGCTTATCAAGAATCTTATGGGATTAAATCTAAACGTGGATGGCCATATTTTTTAAAAGCAATAGAAGGATTGTCACCCCCTATTTCTTTAGAAGAACGGGTAGAAAAACTTGAAGAAACAGTCAAAATATTAGTACAAATCTTGATTATGCCCTAACGCACCAATATCTAGAAAGTTAGGTGCGTTATGCACTCAGAACCCAAAACAACGATTTTACGTCATTGCGACCGGTAGGGAAGCAATCTCAAACCCTGATTATTCCGTTGCAGTGCTTAACTTTTAGAAATTTAGGTGCGTTACGCTACGCTAACACACCCTACAATTGTCTTAATATTTATTTGATAAAGATGTCCCCTGTTATTAAGAAATTTGATTGGAAAAAACACAATTTATAAAGGTGTTGCCTAAGTCTGATTAGTGCTATAGTTGTTCCGTCTGAGTTATTTACTTAGAATTTAAGAATAATTAAATTTGGACAAAGTGTGAGGAAACTTTCGTGACTTCGAGCAAAAGCCATCGCTTTCCCATCAGACATCTCGATAAAATTCTCTTTGGTGCCGCTTGTGCCTATCTTATCGTAATTTTAGGTTGGCTATCTAATCAGCATCAGGTAAAGTCAAACTCAGAAATTTCGGAAAATTCACCCCCATCCCCATCTGACGCTCAATTTATTGCCTATCTTCAACAATCTTTAAACATTTTAGACCGCAAGTCTAATAATAATATCCCAGTACCTCCGACTAATACTACTACATCAATAGTACCAATTTCCCCAGCAGCACCCGTCCCGGAAAAGGTCATTGAGCGCATTTATATTCCCATGTATCCCCCTAACCAGACCTCTGTATCCCCTGTAACTCCCGTAACTCCTCCCCCCAAACCATCCCCTATTAATCGTATTCCTCCTCCACCTCCTTTACCCTCTACAGTGTCTATTCCTGCAAAGGTTCCAGTTTTGACCCCTGGACAAATTGTTTTGCCTATTCCCCCTCAAACTGCCGCTAACAGCTTACCAACAGCCAATCCTAGTCATACCTTAGTGGGTTTATTAGAGTCGGGGTCACAATCAACGGCCTTATTTACTTTTAATGGTATGACGCGACGTTTTGCCGTAGGAGAATCTATTGGGGGTACTGGTTGGGTATTGATGGCAGTACAAAATCAGACAGTGGTTATTTCTAATAATGGCAAGACAAGGTATCTTGAAGTAGGGCAGGGTTTTTAACAGTTAACAGTTATTAGTTATCAGTAAAGAATGATGTATTTATCTTTAATAAAAATATGAGCGTATTTGATGATATAAGTCGGTTTTTAGAAACCAGATTAGAAGAATTTCTGCGTAGTAATCCTCATTTAGAGTTACAAGCACTGTTAGAGCAACTGCGAGAACAAGAACAAGAGACGTTAAAGTTAGTTAAAGAGTTAGAAATCCAAGAAAAACGCTTAGAAAAGGAGATTTTAGCCTTAGCGGAAGACATTAAACTTTGGCATTTGAGAATTGCTAAAGCTCAAGCTGCGGGACGGTTAGATTTAGCACAAGCGGCCCAAGAGCGAGAAGCGGCGTTATTGCGTCAAGGAAATCAGCTTTGGGGACAAATGCAGGGAGCTAAACAGCAAATTGTTCAATCTCAGGGGTTATTGCGTCAAATTCAACAACGGAAACAAGAAGTACAAACCAAAGCTAGAGAAGCTCAAGCGGCCCAAACATCATCTAATTGGGATACGACAGGATGGAATAAAGGCATGAATTATAATACTTATAGTAAAGCAACAGACCCCTTAGAAGTTGAGTTTCAGCGTTGGGAATTAGATGATGAATTAGAAAGCTTAAAACGGGGTAATTAAGTAGGTTGGGGAGCCACTCCGGTCTTGGGGTTTCCCCAAGTAGAGGAAGTGGCGTTTGAGGTACGAAACCCAACAAAACCGAATTCTAATAAACCAAAACCGTAACGCATTTAAACCGTTAATGTTGGTGTGTTACGCTACGCTAACAGACCCTACAGTAGAGAAAGTATTATGATTGGTTTCCTATTGATAACAATTTATTGAGTTAGTCCATGTTTTAGAGCAAATCTCACTAATTCTGTGCGACTATTTGTTGCCGTTTTACTAAATAAACGACTGACATATTTTTCCACGTTTCTGACACTGGTATTTAAACGAGAGGCAATTTCTTTATTCATTAATCCCTCGGCCACTAAATCAAGAACACTTTGCTCTCTGGGGGTTAATTCAATTTTAATTGGTGAGGGAGTAGTGACGAAAATAGGTTGTTGACCTAACTGTTTTTTTAGTTCCCGAATTTCTTGAGCAATTTCTTCTAATTTTGCGCTTTCACTATTAGCTTGAACACTAATTTTACGACGTTCTAGTAAATTTTTAACCATTGCTTCTAATTCTTCGGGATCAAAAGGTTTGGATAAATAAGCATCACAACCTGCATGATAACCTTGAATACGATCAGAAGTCATCCCTCTAGCAGTTAAAAAAACCACCGGAAGCGACTGAAAACGGGTATCTTCTCGCAGTTTTCCTAAGAATTCATAGCCATCAACTTGAGGCATCATAACATCAGAAATGACTAAATCAGGGGTTTCTTGTTCGAGTATTTCCCAAGCTTGAGCAACATTACCTGCGACTTTAACGTTAAAGTCTCCACTATATTCTAAATAAGCTTGTACGGACTCCCGCACTCCGGGTTCATCATCCACCAGTAAAATATTAGCTGGATTTGTCATTGTTTTACCGTATTTTTTTACCTATTATAAATATTAGCATCTTAAATCAATTATTCATCTACAGATATGGCCTCTACTTCAATAGTTTTTTGTCCATTAGGGTCTTCTTCTACGGTAACAGAAGGATTATTTTGAAAGCGTTCCATTGTCATTTGAATTACTTCTGTCATCAACAGGGTGACAAGCACAAAATCATCTATTTGTCCCGCAATAGGAAAGATATCAGGGGAAATATCTAAGGGACTGATAAAATAAATGAGGGTTCCTAAAATAATCCACCAGCGAAGTTGGGGATGGCGAATAGCACTGCGATACCAGTCATAAACGATTTGTAAGGGAAATTTCATTGATAATTTTTTGGGTGATGACTTAAGGACTATCTATATATTATCTCAAAAAAATTTTTAGTTGATTAGGTGCGGATAACCGTTCGATAATGAACAATTAAAAATGAAGGTTCTACCGAACAAGTTATGCTTTATTCTCACAAATAATAGACTTCAAAGAGTAGGGTTTAACGGCCGTTGACCCCTACAAAACAGGCAAGATGCGGCGTTCCACACCTATAATGAGCGTCCACGAAGGTGGACTTTGTTTCTATAGTATAAGGCTTTAGCCTTTTATTAATTATTAGTTTAGCTAGATTAATCCTGCTTTTTGAAATATTTGTTGAGGAGTTAAAATTAAATTTGGCAATAAATCATCCCTTAAACTATCATCACTTTGTTTAGTTTGTGAGGTAGCATGTGGATAAAAAATAGTGATTTTTTTGATTTGAGTATCAATTATCCAAACTCGATCAACTCCTGCTTTTAAATAAGCTTCTGCTTTTTCAGTAAGATCATTAAATGCTTGATCTGGTGAGATAATTTCTATGACTAATTCAGGAGGAATAGGACAAGCATCATCTTCTAACACAATATCCCCTAATTTCTCAAAAGACACATATAATAAATCAGGAATTGGACACCAATCTTTGCCATTCCTTTTTAAACGAATTGCCCATTCTATGCCTATTTCTCCTTTGTTTTGATTCCAATCTTCAAGGAGCATAAATAAGTGACCAGTAACACGAGAATGAGAGCGTTTAGGTGACATTTTTGGAAATAATTCTCCATCCAAATATTCGTAGTTTTCGTTAGATAGGGGAGATGAAAGAAATTCATCTAAGGTTAGTAAGATTTTTTTTTGTGTTTTCATAAAGTATTTATTCCTATTATTTAATATGAATTATTGATTACCCTAAATCTCCATTAAAAAGGGGGACTTCAAATTGGATATGTAGCCAATATTTTAAATAAGAGATTGAACTAAAATTCGCATTAAAATATCTAAATCATCAGGAACTCTTCATCATTGTGACGATAAACTTCTGCTAAAATCATAGCAGTTTTTCCTTCATATCCATTACCTGATAAACTATAACGAGCAATTTCTTTATTATTTCTAGAGTCCACTAACCGCACAAAAGCATTCTTAACTTGTGAAAAGTCTTGATTACGGTTAACACAGTCGTAAATGGTAACAACAAAAACCAGTTTAGTAATGTTGTTAGGAATATTAGTTAATTCCACTAAAACTTGTTCATCGTCTCCTTCTCCTGCACCTGTTAAATTATCCCCTAAATGAGTAATTGCTCCTGATTTATGACGCAAATTACCAAAGTAAACAACATCAGAATTACTGTTTAATTTTCCTTCTTGATTAAGACATAAAACAGAGGCATCTAAGTCAAATTCATGGGGTTTTAATAATCCCAATAAACCCCCTAATCCTTCTGCGACATCCCAACCTAAACCCCCCATCAAATTGGTTAAATTAGGTGCTTCTTTTTTTAAAGAAATTCGTTGTCCTTTTTGCAGATTAATGGCCATTTCTTTTCCCTTATTTATAGTAACGATTAAGAATCGCTTGTAATCCCCCTTGATAACCTGAACCTACTGCACTCATGCGCCATTCTCCATCTTTTCGATAAATCTCTGTGACAATTAATGCAGTTTCAATTGAATAATCTTCCATTAAATCGTAGCGTAATACTTCTTGTTTTGTTTTTACATCTACTAATCTAACAAAAGAATTTTCAATTTGACCAAAGCTTTGTCCTCTTTGATCCGCATCATGAATTGTAACGACAAATACGAGTTTTTTAACATCCGCAGGAACTTTGGTAAAATTGACTAAAATAACTTCGTCGTCTCCTTCTCCTGCTCCTGTTAAATTATCTCCCATGTGTTCAACACAATGAGCCGGATCGGGACTCTTTAAGTTATTATAGAAGATCATGTGACTATCAGAAATTAGTTTCTCATTTTCTCCTAACATAAAGACAGAAACATCTAGGTCATAATCTTTGCCAGTGTCTACTTTTTTCACATCCCATCCTAACCCAACAAATGCAGCTTCTAGTCCAGGATAAACTTTATCTAGTGAAATTCTTTGTCCTTTAGTTAATGAAATTGCCATTAAAATTTTACCTCCATTGTTTGTTTCGTTTGTTGAGAAAATATTTAATTTAATTATCCCGTATTTTCAACTATTGCTAAATAGTCTAAGGCAGCTTCTAGTTTAGAGGGATAAGTTCGAGCAAATTCTTCAAACCATAGTCCTTCTTCTGAATAAATATCAAGATCAGCTAACCATTGTTGTGCTTTGCGAGTTAGTAATTTTTTTTGTTGCTGTCTCCTTTGTTCCGCATAACGGATTTCTTCCTGATTATGTTGTTTTAATTGTTGATCTTCTGTTTCTTTCTGAATTTGACGATTTTTCTTGATATTTTCTAAGATTTTTTCACTATCGGCAAAAATATTCTGATTTCTGTTTTTTTGTTTATTGATCTCAAAATCAACCGTAACAGAATCTTTTTTTTGTTTAAATTCAGACTTGATACTTTCCAATAGATCATTACTAGAATTATGGGATAATTCTCTATGAGATTTTAAGGTTTGTTTGCCTTTCTCATGTTGACTTTGATAATTAGATTTTACTTGACTTAGTAAACTATCTAAGTTCAATTTATCGCCTGATGAATTTGCCATTGTTAAAAAAGTTAAATTGACAAATATAGGAGTAATAAGACCCCAATAAATTGGGAGCAAAGTAAGATTGCCTTCTTGTTATTATTATGACAGATTCATGGGTCTTTTGTCACCTAACGGTAAGTAACGTTTTGTTTACTATTAGGAAATAGGGAATAGGCAATAGGTAATTTAGGCAATAGTAATTCATAATTTATAATTTATAATTCATAAAGGTGGACTTCGTTTTTATAGGATAAGGCTTTAGCCTTTTATTAATTGTTAGTTTAGCATAGTAAGTCCGGTAGAACCATAATTCATAATTCATAATTCATAATTCATAATTCATAATTCATAATTCATAATTCATAATTCATAATTCATAATTCATAATTCATAATTCATAATTCATAATTCTTTGATGATGGGGACGACAGGGAGTCCCCCAAGCAACTTGTGCGTGAGGAATATTACTAAAGACACTACTACGGGCCCCAATGACCGTATTTGCTCCAATTTGTACCCCAGGAGCAATAAAACAGTCTGCGGCTATCCAAACCCCATTACCAATAATAATTGGTTTGACGATTAAACCAAAGGCTTGATCTTGATTATTATGACTTCCTGTACACAGATAGGATTTTTGGGAAATGACAGATTGAGTGCCAATTTTTATGGTATCTAAACTATAGAAAATCACATCATCTCCAATCCAAGTATAATCACCAATTTCTACTTTCCAGGGATAGGTAAAACGAGCGGTGGGACGAATAGTTACTTTGTTGCCAATTTTACCCCCAAAACAACGCAATAACCAACAACGAAACCTATGAGCATTATGTAAACTTAAGGGAAAGGCGATAGATTGAACTAACCACCAAAAAAGAATATACCATCCAGGACGACCTCGATCAAACCAAGACTGATCATATTGTCTTAAATCAATCCAAGGAGGGGCATCTAGTATGGGTGTAGACGGGGGTAATGGTTCCATTATTTACTAGCGTTAACTGGTTCAGGAATGGGAGTTACAGGAGGGATTTCAGACAGATGAGTGGGAACGTTTAATTGTCCACCAAATTTTCGTAATTCATAAAGTTTTACCCCTATTTGATATTCATATTGACTCAATAAACGTCCGTAAATATAACCAGCTTGTCCGTCTAAAAAGCCTAAGCGAATGATATAAAATATGATAAATCGTAATAAAGGTTTTAAAGGTAATTTGACCCAAATTTTCTTCAGAAATCGTTTTCTTTGTACCGCATTACCAAATAAATTAGAGCCAATAGTTCCGCTTTCATCATCTCCAGCAAGGATATTATAATAAACTCTGGCTTCCCAATTAGAATAACGATTATGTCGTTCCAACCAATGATAAATATCTCGAAAATCGATGTGTAGCATATCATTTTTAAGATAGCCTACATTACCTTCTAAAATAACGTGTTCATGAACTTCATTATCTCCTGTGTTAGGTATATCTTCAGTATGAAGATTTTCGTAACGTCCTAATTCATGGCGAAATAAACGTAAATTCCAGTCAGGATATTTTCCCCCATAACGAATCCATTTACCCAGGAAAAATACCTTACGATTGAGATAATAACCGTTGTAATCTTGATTCTCGATAGCGATCGCAATTTCGTCCCATAGTTCAGTAGTAATGCGTTCATCACAGTCTACAATTAAGACCCAATCATTACGAAATGGTAGATTATCTAAAGACCAATTTTTTTTCTTAGGCCAGCGTCCATTAAACTGAAATTGAAGCACTTTGGCCCCATATTGTTCACAAATTTCAATTGAACGATCGCTACTTTGAGAATCTACCACAAAAACTTCATCAGCCCTAGCGACACTTTCCAAACAAGCAGGTAAGTTAAGTTCTTCATTTTTGGCAGGAATGAGAACTGAGACGGGGATTTTAGCTGTCATTTTCGACATTATTATTATTAGGGATTCGGTGGTTAAACTTGAATTAGAGTCTTAAGAGGGACAATTTAGGACATTGTTACCCATTAACTCAAGAAACTAGGACATCATCTTGTTTACTATAGTAATAAATCTTAATGCTTTACGATAGATCTAACACAGGGCAAATTATTTTAGTCACAGGGGCAGCCCGTTCGGGAAAAAGCGAGTGGGCTGAAAGTTTAGCCCAAAAATCAGGTAAATCAGTCATTTATGTGGCAACTGCCTTAGAAAATGCTGATGATCCCGAATGGCAGGCCCGGTTAGAAAAACACCGTCGCCGCCGTCCTGCCCAGTGGCAGACTCTCTGGGTTCCCTACACCCTCTGTAACACCCTTTCTGAGATCTTACCTCCCCATTGTTTATTAATTGATTCATTGGGAACTTGGGTGGCTAATGGACTCGATCAAGATGAGATGACTTGGGAACAGACAACGACCCAATTAATTAATAGTTTAACTCAAGCGCGGGTAGATGTAATTTTAGTGGGGGAAGAAACGGGATGGGGAGTGGTTCCTGCTTATCCCTTGGGGCGAACTTTCCGCGATCGCTTAGGTCATCTGATCCGACAAATAGGAGGAATAGCGGATGAGGTTTACTTAGTGACAGGAGGATATGCTCTTAATGTTAGCTGTTTAGGAGAAAAATTAGGAACAACCTTTAACAACTAAATAATTCTTATGGCAAAATCTCAAAACTTTCACAATGTTTAGGTCTAAATAATCTAAAATCTCGTTGATCTAATGTTAGTATATAGCGTTTCTCAGACTCATGAGGTACAGTGACAGCGATAGCTAAATCCAACAACGATCGCCAAATCCAAACAGCGATCGCCGCCGGACTAGAAATAGTACCCCTATCGATTCTCTACACTTGAAAAGTTTTATCATGGGGTATCAATTAAGATGATCGAGAACGAACTCTGATTCTGTCGTTTTGACTCGATAAACAAGCTAATCCGATACATAGTAAAGCATTAACTCCTAAAAACCATCTAGAAATGTCTACAGAGGGCATTAACCACACACTAGGAGACAATATAGCATGAACCGTTAAACAACTGGCTACACCCAAAGAAACCCCCACTGCAAACCATTTCCAACTACGATGACCTAATAATAAGGCAATCAAAGCAAAAGGAATCAAAACACTCGCTAAAAAAGGATTCAAGAAAGAGGTTCCTTGAATAGAATTAGCTAATTCTGGTAAAGAACTCCCCATGACCCGAAAAGGCCATTGAGGTAAGTCAAAAACATAGATTCCTTCCAAGAAAAATAAACCCGAACTCCCTAAAATTAGCCCCCAGTTAAAAGGTGAACCCCATTGAAAAGGGAAATAAAATCGTAACAACAAAGCCAACAAATAAGAACCTAAAACCATCAAAACTTTAGGGAATAAAGCCACGGCCCCACCATCAATCCAAAAACGGGGATTTAGGTAGCCATTATCCCGTAACCACCGGAAAAAATCACGAAAGCTAACTTGTCCTTTTTGGGCTAATTTAACCCCTTCACCCGCATCTAATTGTCCGGCCCCATAATGGTTAAAAGGGTCTTCTTGCACCTTACGGGCTGATTGTTGCAGAATACCTAAGACTTCGTTAGGATCTGAGATACCAGATGCTTTAATTAAAGCTGCTACTCCAGCCACATGGGGGGCCGCCATACTGGTTCCCTGAAAACCCATCAAGATAGACTCTCCGGTTTTCGGGTTAATAGTTTCTTGGATAATTTTACCGGAATCACTGCCCCCTGGTGCCGCAATATCCACTCCGGCCCCATAATTAGAATAAGGGGCTTTTTTGCCTGCCGCATCCAAAGCTGAAACACTAATCACTTTAGGATAACGGGCCGGATAACCCGCCGCATTTTGGTTAGAATTACCGGCCGCAGCTACAATGACTACACCCTTACCATAAGCATAGTCAATAGCATCTTTCATGACCTGACTTTCTCCTCCACCCCCAAGACTCATATTAATGACATCAGCGTCATTATCAGCAGCAAAGCGAATAGCTTCGGCAATATCAGCTACCGTTCCTCCACCCCCGGCCGAAAGCACTTTGAGGGGCATAATTTTCGCTTGATAAGCAATACCTGCTACCCCATAACCATTATTAGTAGATTCGGCAATGGTTCCGGCCACATGGGTTCCATGACCGTGATCATCAGAAGCATCGTTACGATCATTGACAAAATCATAACCTGGCACAAAATCTGTCTCTTGTAAGTCTCGGACTCGACTCACTCCTGTATCAATGACAGCAACGGTTATATCTTTTCCTTTGGTTTCTTCCCATGCCCTTTCAATATTAATATTATGTAAGTTCCATTGTTTACTATATTCGGGGTCATTGGGGGCTTCTAAAGCTTTATAAATGTAATTCGGTTCGATGTATTCTAGGTATTGTTTAAGAGAGGAATTTTTCAAACGGTTCAGTAAGTTTTTGTCCCCTGAAACAGTGTAAATATGTTCATCAATTGAGAAAATACTATTAAGACTGGCTGTTTTTTGATAATCTTTGGCGATCGCATCGAGTTGATCACTTAAGATAGTGGTGGAGACATCTTCTCGAAAATTGAGAATCACAGAGTCGTATTGTCCCTGAGTGGCTAAACCTTGAAAATTGGTGAGGGCGAACCATACCCCCACCATAAATAACATAAGGAATAAGAACTTTTTCATAGTCTATGGCCTTTATCAGTAGGGCTGTTTGCTACCAGGATAGCTCATATTGCTTCCTTGCAGATAATACTCTTAAAAAAAAAGCAAGAATTTATGGTTTATTCTTTGACAAATTAGGGATAAAAATAAGGTATAATATTAATAAAAAGATAACCTGAGTTAATCTAATAAAGTAGTCAAATATACGGTTAAAAGACGACCGTACCTTTTAGACTTCATCAAGCTACCTTTGTCTTTATCGGTTAGGGGCAATCTCAAACCGTAACCCTAACAGTCTCACAAAAATTAAGAAATTCCCTCCTTGAAGAACGTCTAGCCAATTATTATCAGATGAAATCAACGTTATTGTCACCAACTGGCCATAATCCCCCAGAAACAAAGTTGAACTCAACATTGACTAAAGTTGAGAACAATAATGGAACTCATTCTAGTCCAGAGTTAAGCAATACTAATCAGCATGTTTCTTTGAGTAAATTAACTCAAAAACTGCAACAAACGTTAGAAGATCATCGGGGTGAACGACATATTGTGGTGATTCAGGATTTTCCTGATCCTGATGCTTTATCGAGTGCCTGGGCTTATCAATTAATTGCTCAAACTTATGACATTGAATGTGATATTGTCTACGCAGGAACTCTTTCTCATCAAGAAAATATTGCCCTAGTTAGACTAACCGGATTACCCGCTAAACGTTGGAGTATTAATACTCTCAAAGAACGAGATTTATCCATTTATCAAGGCTGTGTTTTAGTAGATAGTCAAGGTAATACCAGTCAATTAATGCCCTTGGTAAAACAAGCTAAAATTCCTATTGTTATTGTTATTGATCATCATAATCCTCAAGGAAATATCAAGGCTGAATTTATAGATTTGCGTCCAAAAATTAGAGCAACGGCCACTATATTAACTCAATATTTACAAGCAGGATTATTAGAGTTTAATAGTAATAATCCTATTCATATTAAATGTGCCACCGCTTTAATGCACGGTATTCGCTCTGATACTAATAATTTACTCCAAGCTCAAGAAGAAGATTTACTGGCCGCGGCTTATTTGTCACGGATCTATGACTGTCAATTACTTAACGCCGTGTTACAATCAGCGCGCTCGCGTCGTGTTATGGATGTGATTGAGCGATCGCTCAAAAACCGTATGATTCAAAACAATTTTTCCATAGCAGGAGTGGGTTACTTACGGTATGAAGATCGAGATGCTATCCCGCAAGCGGCTGATTTTTTGGTCACAGAAGAAAATATACATACTGCTGTAGTTTACGGAATTATACACGATCAAGATAATGATATCGAAGTGGTGATCGGTTCCCTACGCACTAATAAGCTGACCTTAGATCCCGATGAATTTCTTAAAGAAGCCTTGGGCAAAGACGCGCAAGGACGTTACTATGGAGGAGGACGAGAAATGGCAGGCGGATTTGAAATTGCTATGGGGTTTTTAGGGGGAAGTAACGACAGCAGCGACTATACTAAGCTTAAATGGGAAGTTTTCGATGCTCAGATTAAGCAAAAACTTCTAAGACTTGTCAACCCTGATACTCAAGTCATCCGCACTTAAGTTAGTCTCCTTTCAGTGACAAACAAGTATTCTTACTAAGGTATCATTAATTGACCCCTGTAACTTAGGGGTCTTTTAATCGGTAGAATAAAACCGTGCAGATAAATGCTAATCAATTGATAAACCTTTAGAAGCTAACCATTCCCGATTATACAAACGAGATTGATAACGGGCCCCACCATCACACAAAACCGTTACAATGGTATGGCCTGGCCCCATTTGTTTGGCTAATGCGATCGCGGCCCCCACATTAATTCCTACTGAACCGCCCATAAACAGCCCATCTTGATGCAATAATTGATAAACTACCCGTATGGCCTCATGATCGTTAATTTGAATGGCATCATCAGTAGGAACCCCTTGCATATTAGCCGTAACCCGACTATTGCCGATGCCTTCCGTAATAGAATTGCCTTCTAGAGTAATTTCTCCCGTTTTGATATAACTATATAATCCACTGCCCATAGGGTCAGCAACCACACACTTAATATTAGGGTTCTTTTCCTTGAGAAATAGGGCTGCCCCTGCGTAAGTTCCACCGGTTCCTGTCGAGGCTACCCAAGCATCAATTTTACCGTCTGTTTGCTGCCAAATTTCGGGGCCAGTGGTTTCATAATGGGCCAGACGGTTGGCTAAATTGTCGAATTGATTAGCCCAAACCGCATTTTCCATCTCTTGGGCCACTCTCCCTGATAGCTTAACATAATTATTCGGATCTTTGTAGGGAACGGCCGGAACAGTACGGACTTCTGCACCCAAAGTTCTTAAAAGGTCAATTTTTTCCTGAGATTGGGTATCAGGAATGATAATCAGGCATTTATAGCCTTTAGCGTTACAAATATGGGCTAACCCAATACCTGTATTCCCTGCGGTTCCTTCAACAACCGTTCCCCCTGGTTTGAGTAAGCCTTTTTCTTCTGCATCCCTAATCATATACAAAGCGGCCCTATCTTTGACAGAACCCCCAGGATTAAGAAATTCAGCCTTTCCTAAAATTTCACATCCGGTTTCTTCACTAAAGCTATTGAGGCGAATTAAGGGAGTATTACCAACTGTACCTACAAAGCCGTCTTTAATATCCATAATCTCTGGAGGATGGACAGAATATCTTCGACGAGTTCTTGCTCTGGAGACAGGTTAAGCTCATTGAGAACCACGAGTTCGCATCCTGCTTGTTGACAGAGCCACTCAATAAGTGGGAATCCAAATCTAACCGCTCTGTCGGGATAGGTACAGACAAAGCATCCGATATCGCCTTTGTATATTCGCTCCAAAATGGCGACAAACTTTCTCCGCCTAAAATTGAGTCCGCTTCCAATTTCCCGTACAAGTTCTGCATTTGGGTATGCTTGGCGTAAAAACTCAGCTTGTCTCTCAAGGTCATCTTTTTGTCCATGGGTAGAGACTCTTGCATAGAGAACAGTTGGTTTAGCTTTCTGTTCGTATTCATGAACACAGAATCGTCTTTGCCCTCCTGGTGTTCTAATTGATCTGATCTTGCCTTCAGAGTCCCATCTTCTAAGAGTTGAGATTGAAACTCCGAGATACTCGCACGCTTCTTTGGGGGTGACATATTTCATGCTTGACCTAACCAATGACTTATTCAGTCTAGCTAGGTTTAACAAGGAATGTCAAGGTATGAGTAGCTTTTTCTTTACCGGCGTTGCATCACTACGGGATGATTTAACTTTTTCCTAATTTTTAAAGTTTGTAATTTTAGCCGCGATCGCTGCCAGAAAATTTTCTCCTTAATTATAAATCATCCCGTAACTGTGCAACGCCTCCGATTTAGTCGCTACAATTGTTCGATGACGAGGATCACTAGGAAGGGTTATTTGATAATCAAACCCTAATTCTATTAACGCTTTTTCCACATCAAAAGTGTAGTAATCATCACTCCAAGGTTCTGTACTTTTCATCAACAAAAATAAAGCCGCAGGGAGATTTTGAATTACTTTGGAACCAGGATTATTATCCACAATTCCTAATACACCTCCAGGACGTAAAATACGCCGTATTTCTTGAAAAATAGCCTTAGTGGCTTGACGAGGTAATTCATGAAGGATAAATTGAAGTGTCACCACATCAAAAGAATTATCCTCAAATTCTGTCCCTTCTGCTAACCCATGTTTCCAGTCGATTTCTTGGTTTTCATCGGTTACTTTAGCCACGGCTAACATATAAGGAGATAAATCTAAGCCTATGGTTTGTACAGACAGATTATCTTGTCGTTTCTGATAATAGGAATGAAGGGTTTTTGTTGAGACACCTACTCCACAACCAATATCAAGTATGTTGTTAACTATTGGGGGACTATAAGAGTCTAAAATATCATGAAAACTATTCCTTAATCGTTCTTGTGCGACTTCCCAAGTTAGATTTTCATTTTTCCAGATTCTTAGTCCTAAAGACTGGGTAGCTGACATGGCTTCAAAGGCAGCTTGCCAACACAAATTACCTTCATCATAAGCATGAAAGGGAAGCAAATAATAATCAGGATAAGTGACGTTAGGATTAGTTATTTGAGATAATAAGCTTTTGGCGGGAGATTGTTCTAAAACTTGACAATTATCTCTCCAAGAAATGCCATTTTTTTCCGCAGTTTTAATGATAACTTGTCGTGCCTGGTGTTTCATGACACGATATATAGGCTTAGTTTGAATCATCAGATTCACTAAGCGAGAGAGGAGATCATCACCAGCCCAGTCTGGTTTCAGCTTGTCCGACATTACAACAAATGACTCAGTATAAGAATATTATCTAACATATCACTTTTTAGTCATACAGTTAACCATGTTAAAGTTTTGCAAATATTAAGGCATTTTTTGATCTTGGATGCTAAAATTGCGGGTACTATGTCGTAATTATGAATTAGAAAGATGATGAGTCAATATTCTAGTTCATGAGTGGTGTGAGATTTAAAACAAGTTTCCTTTTGTGAGTGGATAACTCCCTTGTTGTGATTATTTAGCTAATTAGCAAGATTTTCCCCAAGTAATAACACCTAAAGGAAGATACAAAAAAGGTCTTCTGTTACGGAAATGTTGCTCAAGACGGTGAAGTTAGATGTCACTCAACTCTGTTAAAAGAGACACAATAGCTAATTTAGATTAACCTAGAAAAACTATGTCAAGCACCACTTACGCTCACTTTTTACGCTTCTTAGAAGAAGAATTATCTCTTTCTCATGATTCTATTGCGATCGCTCAAAAATCTGTAGAACAAACACAAGGGCCTTTACCTATGTTACTTTGGCAATATGGTCTAATTAACCTAAAAGAATTAGATCGCATTTATGATTGGCTAGAACAAGCATAACATCTAAGGTAATTTAAGGAGTCATAAATTAATGATCGAGTTATCGATGATATTTAACTGTTATTACCGAAAAAGCCAAAACTTGATTAAAATAAAGAGTAAGAAAGCGGGTGTATATAATAACCCGTTTTTTTATATAAACTAAAAGACAAAAAATTTATGATATCTCGAAAGCTGACAATTTTGCTCGTTTCTTGTCTCTTGTGGTTATCTAGTTGGGTGATCACTCCTTCTGCTATGGCCTTAACTTCGGTTAAATTATTAGATATTTCTTATAAAGATTGTCCTCCAGAATTAGCTAAAGGGACTGTTACCAGTGGGGGTTCAAGTTTACCGGCAAGTTGTTATCTAATTACAGGAAAAGCGAACAATCCCTCTGGTAAAACCCTATATGATGCTGATGTTTTTGGTCGTATTTATGATGCTAATAACGAACCTATTTTACAAAATCGGAGTCGGGTAGGTTCCATTCCCGAAATTCCTCCAGGGGTCAGTGAATTTGAGGTTAGAATTAGTGTTCCCTCTGATCAACCAACCCCTTTAAAATTAAAACAATTTAAAGCTTCTGGGTTTACTGGAAAAGTTACTCCTATTTTTTAGGAATTTTCGCAGAAGTACCCACCTATACTGATAGTAGGTGGGGTAGTTCACGTAATTTACTTTGATGTAGACACTTACAATACCCCTGTGAGGGCTGAGGATAGAAATTGGAGAAGTATAATGGCTAAAATGGGAGAAAAATCCATGCCACCCAAAGGAGGAATCACAGATCGGAAAATGTTAAGATAAGGATCAGTAATCGGACTTAAGAAAGACATGGTACTCGTGGCCCACTCAGCCGTTTGAAACCAAGACAGCAAGATTCTAATGAAGATCAAAACCAGGTAGATATTAATAAAGTTTTGTAGGGTCTGAACAATCAGTAGGGTAGCATCCATAAATTAACAATATTCCTTAATAGGTTTATGGCGGTTGTACAACCTGATTGTAGCAAAGATTCACTTTTCTGGATTAATAAACTAACATTATCTAAATTTTATAGGATGAAATTACGGGCAAAAGCTATAATTTACTGCCCTTTGGCACTCCTCAAAGCCAGTTTAAATAAATTTTAGCTTATGGTTGATGTTTTTTCCATATTGGCAAATCTTCAGGACGATCAATATCAGATAAAATGGGTAAAATATAAGTGCTTAAATTGATTTTTTTGGCGATATTTTTGGTTATTGATAATACTTGAGATGTTCCCCAAGGAATATTTTGAAAAACTTCGGGAATGACTCGTTTTAATCCTATTAAATAATAACCACCGTCGGCGGCTTCTCCTAATACTAAATCATGATTATCTAAACAACTAAATGCTTGTTGTAAAATGGTAATATTGAGATCAGGACAATCAATACCAATGATAATAACCTTAGAGAAACCTAAGTTAAAAGAGTCGGTAAATGCCGACTTCATACGATTTCCTAAATCTCCATTTGCCTGAGTATAATAAGTTAAATTATCTCCTAACCAATCTTGCATTACTTGTTGATTTTGTCCTGTATAATAAATAGATATAGTAATATTTGGGAAAAGTTTTTTGGCTTCTTTTACAGTATGTTCAGTTAGTTGACGTTGTAGATTTGCTGCCCCTTGCGCCCCCAAAGCAGGAATTAAACGGGTTTTCGTTTTTCCAGGTTCAGGATAACGAGTAAAAATAATAAGGTTATTACTTTGTGAGTGTTTTAAATTAGACATTCCCAATGGTTTTATACATATAGATATGGGAGGCCTGAACAAAGATCATGAGGATAGGAAAAGCTGAAACTCAACCCTATCCTCAGTTTTTAAAAACCATTTTATAGATTTTAAAAACCTAAGTTACCTTTTTATTTGACAAATTGGGGCATAACTTCGGTTGCGGTCAATAAACCATAAATTCCGCGACGATGTAAGGATATTCCCGCTTTAAGATAACCAAATGCTGGGCCACACACATTAGCTGCCATACTGGTTTCATCCCCTAAAGTAAAGGTATGGGTTGAAATTTTCCCCTCAAAAGTGCGTCCAGTAACTTTGACATTGGTACTTAATGGTTTTTTCGGGTTGCGAGTATCCACAATACCCCCAACTGTAACGCGATCGCGTGAACAAATGCCGGCCAACTCCAACATAATATCGTCAGCGTGTTCCATATTCTCTAGGGTAAGAATGCCATTAGTTTTGTCTAAAAATGCCTCTACTTCTGCATCGGTCATGGCCCTGGCTTTTTCTACGTCGAAACCGGGTAAATGGGCAATATCTTCCCGAATTGTAGCGCGGTAAGCTTCCCAATTGGCAATACCTACCCCAAAGGTAATCTTAACACTGTGAATTTCTGTATAACTTTGAGCCGCGATCGCAGCAGCAGCAGTTAAGAGTCCAGGAGTCGCCCCACATCCGGTCATATAAGTAATTCCAGCCGCTTTTAATTCGTCTTGGAGTTGTAACAATTGTTCAACTGCACTGGTACGTTTGAGGGCATCAACTAAGACTCCTTTCCACCCAGAAGCAATAAATTGTCTGGCCACATCTGCCATAAAAGTATTAGGAAGGTTGGGTAAAGCCAAGAAATAACCATCAACAGTGGCATTTTCTAGTAACTCTTGGATACTATGGTTGCTGAGGGTTCCATAAGGTTCAACATAGCCGATTGAGCCTTGTTGATGATAGGTGGCGATCGCTGTATCAGGATCTAATCCTGTCTCACAATAAGCATAACCTTTAAGATCTGCTGCTGCCACCCAAAGCATTTCTTGTTTTGGGGACAAAACCCTGGTTGCTGCTTGTCCAAGGCCACCAAATCCTAATATACCGACTTTTAGTGCGTTATTACTGTTCATTATTGTCTCGCTTCTAACTTATCCTAATCTTTTATTATCGATGGTTTGGGAATTAGCGGGCGGGTTTATCTAAGATCTTGCACCATGATTGAAAAACCACAAAACCTCGACTTTTAAAGCTAGGACTTACGCAAGGACACTAAACGTAGGATGTGTTCCCAACGCATCCCACTATCTATCTAAAATGCAAAAAGAGGACTCCCGCTACACCGCCTAAGCGGTTAGCGGTGAGATGAATTTTTGCCAACAAATAAACCGACCGTAGGGAGTCCTTATTTCTTAGGGGAATTTTGGTTTTCAACATAATTTTTAAGTTGTTCAACAGTTACGCCACCACAACTTGCCACAAAATAAGAGCCTGTCCAAAAATAAGGTTTTCCATAAAAGTATTTCTTAGACAAGTCAGGGTTTTCTTTTCGTATCAACCTACTACTAACAGTTTTTAAATTACCGATTAAAGTAGATAAAGGTTTATCGGGTTTGTAGTCAATGAGCAAATGAACATGGTCGGACTCGCCATTAAATTCTAGTAATTCACAATCCCATTTATTTAAAGTGTCTTTAAAGATTTCTTGAAGTCTAGACAGTATAGGTTCACTGATAGCCTGTTTTCTGTATTTAACGACAAAAACAATATGAGCGTTAAGTCTGTAGACCGATCTAAATCCATGATTGTAAGCGTTTGACATATTAAAGCGTTAAGTGTTACACTGGCTAATGTAACACAACAGGTCGAAAGCCGTGTTAAATGTCTTAAAAGTCAGAATTTATCCAAATCAGCCACAAGAAATTGCCTTAAATCGAAATTTAGGCTGTGCAAGATTTGTGTATAATTTTTACTTAAATAAGACTAACAATCAGTATCAAGAAACTGGGATTGGGATGACTTATTGCCAAATGGCAAAAGACCTAACTCAGCTAAAAAAGCTCCCTGATTTTGAATGGTTGCAAGAATCAACGGCTGCCACCTTACAACAGGCACTCAAAAACTTAGAAGCTGCTTTTAAAAATTTCTTTTCTAAAAGGGCTAAATTTCCTAAGTTTAAGAGTAAATATAAACAACAATCAATCCGTTACCCTGAAGGTTGTTCTCTTAATAACAACGGTTTAAAGCTCCCAAAACTGGGGATTGTTAAAGCTAAACTTTCAAAAGAGATTTTAGGAAAGATTAAGTCAGTGACAGTTTCAAAAACAAGTACAGGTAAATATTTTGCCTCTATTTTATTTGAATCTGACGATTTAATCATCAATAAAACCTCTAAAGTCTCAGGAATTGATTTAGGCTTATCTAGCCTAGTGACAGTCTTTGATGGTGAAACAACTTATAAGGTTGACCCAATTAAACCAACTAGAAAATATGCCAAACGATTAAAAAGGAGACAACAGAAATTATCTCGTAGAACCAAGGGTTCTAACAACCGTAGAAAAGCGATTAAAGAAGTCGCTCTTGTTCACGAAAAAATTACTAATACTAGACAAGATTTTCTCCACAAACTCTCAAGAAAGCTCGTTGACGAAAACCAAGTCATTGTAGCAGAAAACCTTTGTATAAAAGGATTAGCGCGTACCAAATTAGCTAAATCAATACTTGATGCTGGATTTGGTATGTTACTAAACTTCTTAAGCTACAAGCTAGAAAGAGAGGGGGGGAAACTTGTTCAAGTTGACAGATTTTATCCAAGTACAAAAACCTGTTCTTGCTGCGGATTCAAAAATAATTTGATAAATTTAAGCATCAGAGATTGGGTTTGTCCTAATTGTCAAACTCACCATGACCGAGACGAAAACGCAGCTAAAAATATCAGAGCAGAAGGATTAAGAATACTGTCAATAAATACCGCCGGACAGACGGAATTTTAAGCCTGTGGAGAGTGAATAAGACTCGCTGGTACTTGTATTAGAAAGCATCGCTCGTTGAATCAGGAATCTCCCGCTACACCGCCCAAGCGGTTAGCGGCGAGAGTGTCAAAGCGTATTTAAGTAGGGTTTGTGTAAGTCCTAAAAGCCTAAAACCCTGATAAACTCCTTAATTTTAGGAAAAAACCCGCCCCTACGATTTATGTGCAGGCGGGTTTATGAAAATATTGGTTAAAAACCTTAATTTTAGGAAAAAACCCGCCCCTACGATTTATTATTTATTATTTATTTAGTGTGAGGTGTTTTTAACATGAAACAATTTCAACAAATAGTTTGGGGAGTGGTTATATCTCAAACTATCTGTATTTCTGTGAATGCTAATAGTTTAGACTATTGGGATTTTGATGTTGAACAAAATCGCCTAGAAATTGTTACTCAAGATGATATACGTCCCAAAGCAGAAATGATCTCTAACCCTACCCGTCTAATTATTGACTTACCAGGAGTTCAACTCGAACAACCAAGTATTCGCCAAGGAGACATTAGCGGTTATGTGCGGGAAGTACGAGTCGGACAAGTAACTGCCTATACTACTCGTATTGTAGTAGAATTGGGGCCCCAATATTCTATGCGTCCTTGGGAAGTCAGAGTACGTAGTTTAGCCCCTAACCGTTGGTTTGTCCAGTTGGCTAAATTTCAGCCTCTAGGGGTTTATTCCTTACCTTCTGAAGAAGAACCCGTAGCGATCGCGGTTCCTGTGTCTACCCCAACTCCTGGGGGTAATTCTCGTTATACTGTGGTCATAGATGCAGGCCATGGAGGACAAGATCCGGGGGCCGTTGGACTAAGCGGGTTAGAAGAAAAAGGGGTCGTTTTATCTATTGCTTCAGAAGTCGCTAAAATTCTTAAGAAACGGGGTATAGGGGTTATAATGACTCGTTCAGGCGATTCTTTTGTCTCTTTAGCAAGTAGAGTTCAACAGGCAAATCAAGTGAATGCAAATGTATTTATAAGTATCCATGCTAATGCGGTGGGAGGTAATAATAGTCAGGTTAATGGCCTCGAAACCTATTATTATTCTTCTGGTTATCGTTTAGCCTTAGCTATTCATCGTAGTTTACTTAGACAAGTACGAGTGACAGAAAATCGAGGGGTACGACAGGCCCGGTTTTATGTATTACGAAGAACTGAAATGCCTTCAGCTTTAGTAGAGGTGGGGTTTGTCACCGGAAATATTGATAATCGTAACTTATCCAGTGTTAGTTATCGACAAAAATTAGCAGACGCGATCGCGGATGGAATTACAGAATATTTAAGATAATAACAACTATATTACTTACTTATTTTTACTGTTAAAAAAGCTCTAAACAATGTAAATTAGGATTATTAAAAAGCTTTTGGATGGCTTCTTGTCCAGAATAAAGCAACAATTCTACCTCATAAGTGGGTGCATTTCCACACCTTAACCAGATTACTTTAGGAGGAGAACCATATAAACGACT